>NZ_CALKTQ010000130.1 GCF_937997465.1 uncultured Campylobacter sp.
CTAGATTTTGCGTCTCAAAGCCAAATCTCTGCTCGATGTGCGCCACAAACTCGTCCACGTCGGCGATAAGGCGGCCCATACTAGGCGCGTCGCCCCGCTCGCCGTCGCTCCTACCGTGTCCGCGCTGATCCCAGGCAAAATAGCTAAAACTCTCATCCGCTAGCCCGTCTGCTATGTTCGTCGTCCTGCCCGAGTGCTCGTGTCCGCGGTGAAATATTGCTACGGCTTTGGCATTCGGCGCGGCTTTAAATTTGAAATTTTGCTCGGCGTTTTCGCTCAAATTTGACGCGCCGCATTTGCCGGCTTCGTTTAAATTTGAGTCCGAGTTTTTGCCGCTTCTTTGTAAATTTTGCTCGTCCGATTTGCCTTCGCCGTTTAAGCCTGGCTCCGTATTTTCACCCGCGCCGCGCGCCTGCTCGCTAGCCAAATTTGACGTTTCATTTACGGCCTCGGCGCTCAAATTTGACCCGTCAAATTTGCCATCCTTACTCAAATTTACTTCGCCTGCGCCCGGGTTTTCGCACGCTACGTCGCTAGCCAAACGGTATCTGTAAAATATCCTCACCCCGTCGCTGGTTATAAAATAGCTCTCTTTAAACTCCATTTTTCGCCTTTCTTACTTAAATTCATCGATTTTTACGCTTATTTTATCCTAAAATGCCCCGTTATCTCGTAAACATTTAGCACGTCCTCCTCCTGCGCGCCAAGTCCGATATTGTGGATCACAAGCGGGGTTTTGCCGCTGGCAAATTTATCCGAAACTATGCCGATATGAGGCCTTCCGTTATCCAGCCGCCACGTCACGATATCGCCCGCCTTAAACCCACCCTTCGCCTCGTAACCCTTGCGTTTTAGGTAGGTTGCGATGTTTGGTGCGCGGCGATGATCGATGTTTTTGTCGGTCTTTTTCGCGCCCCAGTTTTTTGGATAGGCGCTAAAATTTGCGCTCATATCCTCGTGGATGAGCCGCTGCAGATCTATGTCCTACCCGCGCAGCGCTCTAACAACGACATCGGTGCAAACGCCCTTTATCATATCCACGTCGCCCATCGGATAGGCTAGCCTAGAGTACGAAGGATCGTAAAACAGCGTCTGCCCAACCTGCGCTCTGGCATCTTGCACGAGCTTTTGGGCCGAAAAAGCAAAGACTAAATTTGCCACGAGCGCTAAAAGTAAAATTTTGCTCCAAATTTTCATCAAAACCTCACGCGTAAAAATATCTAACTATGTGAAAAAATATCGGCGCAGCAAAGCACAGCGAGTCCATACGATCAAGCATCCCACCGTGCCCGCTGATCATATAGCCCCAGTCTTTGACGCCTAGATCGCGCTTGATGGCAGACATAACTAGCCCTCCTAAAAAACCCATCATGCAAACGGCAAGCCCGATAAAAAACGCCCCAACCGCGCCAAAAGGCGTGAGATGATGCAGACACGCGGCCAGCACGCTAGCGCTAAGAACCCCGCCCGCAAAGCCGACCACCGTTTTAGACGGGCTGATGCTAGGGGCGATCTTGCGCTTGCCCAAAAGCTTGCCCCAGACGTACTGCAGCACGTCGCTAGATTGCACGACCAGGATCAAAAACAGCATCAGCTCCATGCCGCTACCTTGCTTAAGATCCAGCAAAAGAAGTGCTGGGATGTGCGAGATACAAAACACGCAGATCATCAGTGCCCACTGGATCTTCGTCGAGCGCTCCAAAAAATATGCTGCATCGCCGCAAATAGCCGCCAAAATCGGCAAAAACAAAAATCCGTAAACCGGGA
>NZ_CALKTQ010000131.1 GCF_937997465.1 uncultured Campylobacter sp.
TTTCGTAAATTCTTTTACGCTATCTTTTTCTCTAAACAAAATCCCCGGCACCTTCCACGTGACGTAGCCTTTTTTAACTAGCTCCGCCAACAGCTCGGCGTTGCCTTTTACTTGTTTGATTCTCCACTCGTCCATCGTGTTTGCCGAGTACTGCTCGTCTATCTTCATCCTGCGAGCTAGCTCTCTAAAGATATCGTAGCCGTTTTTGGTGTCGCCGATAGGATCTACGACTTTGTTTCTTATCATATAGGCAGGTTTTTGACTCGACTTATCCTCGATGCCTTCGTCGCGCTCAAGGTAAGTACTCTCGGGCAGTATCACGTCCGCCCATATCGCAAAATCGCTCATATAGATATCCGAGCACACGATAAAATCAAGCTTTTTTAGGCTCTCTATCGTAGTTTCCGTGCCCGCGACGTTGATCGGGTGATTAAACCTTATACTAAACCAGCCTTTTACGGGATAAGGCTTCTCGCTTAGTATGGCTTGCGGGATCTCCATCAAGACGCCGTGACTTCTGCTGACGAATTTGTTTCGTCCGTCCTCGCCCGCAGCGTCTATTCTAGGCACTTTAGGTACTTTTATCGCGGCGTCCGGGTTTGTGATCTCAGGGATTAGCTCTTCGCCGATTAGTTTGTTGTAAAATTTAGCCTTTTTACCGCCAAAAATTCCGCCCTTTTTCTCCCAGTTGCCCATCATCGCGTTTGCCGTCATTATGGCTCTGGTGCGAATGTATTCGGCTCTAGTCGTAGTGGTGTTGTGACCGAAGTCGATGATGACTTTAGGTGCGGCTTTCCAGATTTCGCCAGCGATTCGCTCGACCGTTTTTGCAGGTATTCCCGTGATCGTTTCTTGCCACTGCGGAGTTGTGTCTTTGGTCGCTTCTACGACTTTGTCAAATCCAATCGTAAATTTCTCTATAAATTCTTTATCGTATGTGCCATTTTTGATCCATGTATGGATAAGGGCTAAAACAAATGCTAGATCGGTTCCCGGTTTTACGGGTAGCCACTCGTCGGCTTTTGAAGCCACGACGCTAAAGCGCGGATCTAAAACCAGCAGCTTGGTATCTTCTTTCGCGGCCATTTTAGCTAGCTTTTTAGCGTCGGCGATGACGATGCCTTCAAAGAGATTGTGCCCGAAATTTACGACGTATTTTGCGTTGCCGAAGTCTCTTTTTAGCTTCGCATCGCCGTACATATGCTCGCAAACCATCTGATAAGTGATCGGACAACAGGAGAAGTGAGAAAAGCAGTTTGGCGAACCGTATGCGCTAGCAAAAGTCGTCATTAGCTTGTGCGTTTGGCTTGATTTTGCCGTAAACACAAAGCTCTCCGGCCCGTATTTTTCCTTGATCTCAAGCATTTTTTTAGCGACTAGATCTAGCGCCTCGTCCCAGCCCGCTTCGCGCCATTTGTTTTCGCCACGCTCGCCTACTCTGATGAGCGGTTTTACGATGCGCTGCGGATCGTAGAGCTGATTGTGCCCGCTGCCGCCCCTTGCGCACACGGAAGTCGCCGTGCCGCTTACCTTGCCGTTGCCTTGGATGAAGACGTTTTTGCCGTCTACAACCTTGGCCTCGATAGGACAGCGAGAAGAGCACATCTCGCAAAAACTATAAACGGTCTTATCGCCGCCTTCTAGCGCTTTGGCGCCGACGGCGCCTAAAGTACCGGGCGCGTAAGTCATAGCAAGCAAGCCCGTGGCGGTGGATGCTTTTAAGAAATTTCGCCTCGAAGTATCCATTTTTTCTCCCTTTTTGAAATAAATTTACCGAAATCTTAAATAATCAACGTAAATTATACGTAAATTTTTCGTATCAATATAAATTTTAATTGATAACGATTATTTCGTTTTTTAGGGGAAAAGCTTAAATTTAATTTCAAATTTGTCAAATTTACAAATATCAAATTTTAACGGATGATGATATTTGAGCTGCTGTTTGCTTAAATTTATAACTTAAAAAGTATTCTTGCGATTTCCGTCAAAAATTATTTTAATTTTATTTGTATATAATTCGCGTATTTTTTCAAAAAGGCAAATTTAATGAAAAAGCAAATTTACATCATTCACGGCTACGACGCTTCGCCGCAAAGCCACTGGTTTGGTTGGTTTAAAGAAAATATGCGCGGCATTGCCGAGGTAGAAATTTTAAAGATGCCAAATCCGCAAACGCCGAAGCTAAACGAGTGGCTAGAAATGATGAAGCAAAACGTAAATTTGGGAAAGAATTCATTTATCATCGCTCACAGCCTGGGCACGATAACTAGCTTAAATTTTCTTAGCGGTTTTGCAAATTTGCCGAAATTTGGCGGTCTAATCCTCATATCGCCGTTTGACGAGCCGATTAAGGAATTTGCGATTTTAGATGAGTTTTGCAAGCCGCAAATCGCCTACGAAAAGATAAAATCAGCGACGAATTTTATAAAAGTAGTAGCCGCAAAAGACGACTATATCGTGCCCTGCGAGCTTAGCCTAAAGGTAGCGCTAAATTTAGGCGTAACGCCAGATATCTTTGAAAAAGGCGGACACTTTATGAGTGCGGACGGCTTTAGCAAATTTGAGTTTATATTAAATTTATTTAAACTTAAAGACGAAAAATTATCATAAAATAATAACTAAAAAGTAAGATTATTTAAAAAAAATTACTATAATGTGCATTTTGATTTACTAAATTTATGTTCAAGGATCTGTTTTGAGCGAGTTAAAATCCCTATTTTTCAGTATGACGTCGGCTGTCGTGCTACTTGTTATATTTGCTATCGGTAGCGGCGCGGCGACGATAATAGAAAGCTACTACGACACAAAAAGCGCGTGGGCAGCGATTTACGGAGCGAGTTGGTTTGCTTTGGTACAGGTGCTTTTAGGCATAAATTTGGCTTACAATATTTTTAGATACAACCTTTTAAGAAAAGAAAAACTGCCCGTTTTGATATTTCACGTTAGCTTTTTGTTTATGCTACTTGGAGCCGCGATGACGCGATATCTTGGCTTTGAGGGCAACATTCACATCAGAGAAAACGAAACCTCAAACGCGGTATTTGGATCCATATCTAGAATAGAAATCGCAGCCGAAAAAGACGGTCAAATTTACTCAAACTCGATCCCAAAACAAATCACTTCCATCGGCTCAAACGACTTTAACTTGCCGCTTGAAATCGCGGGTAAAAAAGCAAATTTAACCTTTGAAGGATACTACAAAAAAGCGGAAACCGAGTACTACGAAGCGGAAAAAGGCGAACCGCTCGTTAGGCTTGCAGTATCAAGCCCAGACTCAAAAGAAGAAATAAGCCTGCAAGCCGGCGAAACTCGCGAGGTGGGCGGCGTTAGCTTTGCATTCGACGCGCAGCCGCTACTTGAAAATTTCGTCAAAATCGAGCTAAAAGATGGCAAATTTTATCTAACTTCAAACCAAAACATCGGCTACTTTACGATGGCGACGAATGAAAAAGGCGAGTACGAAAAAGATAAAGCGACCGAGTTTTTACCGATGCAGCTCTATACGGTCACGGACGTAAATTTCGTTCCAAAATCATTGCTAACAAAAGCTGCCAAGCGAGTCGTGAGCAAAAACGGCGAGTATGACGCGTTGGTTGCAAATTTGACGTTTGACGGCCAGACGCAGCAGCTTATGCTCTACGAAAACAGCTACATACCAGCTAAAGCCAGGATCGACGGCGTGCTTTTTAACGTTTACTGGGGCTCAAAGATGGTCGAGCTTCCATTTTCGTTAAAGCTTGAAGACTTCGAGCTTAAGCGCTATCCGGGTTCAAATTCGCCGATGAGCTATTCTAGCGACGTCATCGTCGAGGACTCTAGGAGCGGAAACTACCCGTATAAAATTTACATGAACCACGTACTAGATCACGACGGATATAGATTTTTCCAAAGCAGCTACGACCAAGACGAGCTTGGCACCGTACTATCGGTAAACCGCGACCCAGGCAAGATTCCGACCTACATCGGCTACTTTTTGCTAGGACTTGGGCTATTTTTCAACATCGTAAATCCTCGCTCGCGCTTTAGAAAACTAGCTAAAATGATAAACGAAGATGCCGTTAAAAAAGTCGCTAGCTTTGTTCTAGTAGCCTGCTTTGCGGCATTTGCTCCGAGCAAAACCTACGCGGCCGATAACGCTAGAAACATCGATGCAAACCACGCAAAAGAGCTCTCTACGCTAATTATCCAAAGCGCCGACGGCAGAATGAAGCCTTTTGACACCGTAGCAAGAGAAATTTTAAACAAGATCCACCGCAGCGATACGCTAGACGGCCTAAATGCAAACCAAGCCATACTTTCTATGATGATAAACGCCCCGTACTGGCGCGACGTGCCGATAATCTACGTCGGAAATAAAGAGCTAAAAAAGCTAATCGGCATAGACGAAAAGGCTAAATACGCTAGCTATAACGACTTTTTTGCAAGCGATAAAGACGGTAAAATCATCTACAAACTAAACAAATTTGCCGAAGCCGCAAACCGCAAAACTCCGGGCGAGCGAGGCACGTTTGATAAAGACTTGCAAAAAGTGGACGAGCGCCTAAATATCCTTTACATGGTGTTTATAGGCGAAGTCTTTACTATGTTTCCAAAGATGGACGACCCGAATAACAAATGGTACGGTATAGCCTCAGCCATGATGTATCTTCCTAAAAACGAGAGCGAGCCGATCGGCAGAATGCTAAGAAGCTATTTCACTAGCGTTGCCGAAGCTACAGAAAACAACAACTGGCGCAGTGCAAATCAAGCTCTAGCCGAGATCAAAACCTATCAGCAAGAATACGGCAAAGCGGTCATCCCGGGCGAAAAACGCATCGAGATGGAGCTGTTTTTTAACGAGTATAAAATTTTCGAGTCGCTAACGCCGATATATCTTTTGGCAGGATTTGGGCTTTTATGCTTCGTGTTTGCTAAGATGGCAAGGCCTAAACTAAATATAAAATGGCTCTTTGGTATAGTTTACGGCGTGAATATCTTAGCGTTTTTGCTGCATACCTTTGGCATCGGTATACGCTGGTATATCGCCGAGCACGCGCCGTGGAGCAATGCCTACGAATCGATGATCTACATCGCTTGGGCGCTTAGCTTATCAGGTCTAGTGTTCTCACGCCAAAGTCCGATAGCTATGGCTCTAACCTCGATTTTAGCGGGCATTACGCTATTTGTCGCGCACCTTAGTTGGATGGATCCGCAGATCACCACTCTAGTGCCTGTGCTTCAGAGCTACTGGCTAACGATCCACGTCTCGGTTATCACGGCTAGTTACGGATTTTTGGGACTTTGCTCGCTGCTGGGTATGTTTACGCTCGTACTTTTTGCTATGCAAGGCGGTAAAGAGCATAAGGAAATTTCGCGAAATATCCTAGAAGCCACGCGTATAAACGAGATGGCGATGATACTGGGTCTTAGCCTGCTTACGATGGGCAACTTCCTGGGCGGCGTTTGGGCGAACGAGAGTTGGGGTCGCTACTGGGGCTGGGATAGTAAGGAGACGTGGGCGCTGGTTTCTATTTTAGTTTATGCAGCGGTTTTACACATCAGATTTATCCCTAAACTAAACAGCCAGTACGCATTTGCCGTGACTTCGATGTTTGCTTATTGGTCGATCATAATGACCTATTTTGGCGTAAACTTCTACCTAAGCGGTATGCACTCGTATGCTGCTGGCGAGCCGGTGCCGGTGCCGACTTTTGTGTGGGTGGGCGCGCTTTTGATGGTCTTGATAGCTGTTGTGGCGTATTTTAGAAAACCAGATAAAACGGTGAAACTATAATGAATCAAACTACTATAGTAATAATTCTAGCGACGATTCTTTTGATGCTCGTCGCTTCCCTTATTTTTATGGCGGTTAAGCTAGGTAGCGACAAAATCGCAGCCAACAATGCGGCAAAAGAAGCCGCCAATCGAGGCATCACACTAGATGATTTACTCGCCGTAGCAAACGATCCAGGCACTAGCAAAAATAGGTTATTTTCTATTTTGAGGACATTTTATTCAAATTTTAGGTTACCGCCTAAAAAAGACGGCATAGCGCCCGAGGATGCAAAAGAGTATTTAAATTTTATTCTAGCTATAGCTTCACATAAAAATGCCGACGCCAAACTAATAGCTTTTATGACTAACGAACTAAAAAAGAAAAATCCTGAATACGCAAGAGAGATCGATGCCTACGAGCAAAAAGGTATGTCGCAAACAAAAAAATAAACTCTAGCTAATTTATTTTGTTTTAAATTTACTATTGAGTTCTGATTTTAGATAACCAAAGACTCCCGTAAATAGCCCCCCTAAAAACACACAAACTAATATAGAGTACTTAGGCGGTAAATTTTAATGGGATTTGATTTTAATAACCGCCTAAAAATCGCCAAATAAACTTACTTCACAAACGGCAGCTCAAATTTAATCCACTCGTAGTCTAGTCCGATTTTCGTCACAGCCTCGTAGCAAATCGCGCTAAGAAGCCCCGCAAAAAGCCCTGCTAGCATATCATCACCCATCACGCCCAGCCCGCCTTTTACGTTTTTGTCGATGCGGCCGATCACGGATGGCTTTAGGATGTCAAACGCCCTAAAAAACAGAACCGAGAGCACAAACTGCACCGCCGTGGCGCCGCTGATAGAAATCGCCAGCCAAACGCCAGCAACCTCGTCTATCACGATACTGCCGTGATCGTGCACGCCGGTTTTTGCTTCATAATCGTCGATGATCTTGATGCTATATAAAAAAAGACAAATCGAAACTAAAAACAGCGTGGAAGTGGGCAAAAACATCAAAAATCCATACGCCGCAACTGCGCCAGCTAGCGAGCCCACCGTGCCGGGGGCCTTAGGGCTCAGCCCAGCGCCAAAAAACGTTAAAAATAACCTTTGCATATTTTTCCTTGAAATCAAATTTAAATAATGTAGTGCTTTTGTTCGCCGATTTTTAGTGCGATTTTAGCAAATTTAACGCGCAAATTTCAAAATTCGGACGCCAAATTTTCGCGGATTTCGGATATTTTCAAATTTGACGGCAAAATGCGCTAAATTTATTAGATTTTACAACCGCAAATTTCAATCCATACTTTCAGCAATCAAATTTAAAATTTCCAAACTACAATACAAATTCGCCACAACGCTGTGCAATATCGTCAAATTTAACGTCAATCAAAGCACGGACGCCTTACGCCAAACAAACCGCACTACCCTCCGCGCAATAAATGTATAGCGTCAAATTTTAGAGTTTTGCGGTGCGGGTCTTAGCAAGTAAAATTTGCAAATTTGAACGCAAAAGCAAAGATAAGATACCGCAAAAACGATAAGCTCGCAACGCTAATGCAAAGTAGTCACTCAGTAAATTTTAGCGGCGATAAAACGCGAAGTTTCCCAAGCTAAATTTAACTCTTCCACTGCTTCGCACTGCAAATTTGCTGCCCCTGAAAAGCGACCTCAAGCGCAGCGAAACTGCACAAAATCTCTCTCAAAACGAGCCGCAGTATAAAAGCTAAAATTAAGCAAAAAAGCGCCAAATGAACAACGCATGCATACAGCAATAAACGATATTTCGACGCAGTAAAAGCTAAAAGCAAATTTAAGTCAGCGACGTCGTCTGATAAAGCTTCATCAAATTTTCGTAAAACTCCCTCTCCGTCTGCTTTTCGAGCAGTCCGTTGCTAGGAAAAAGATCGTCGCAAAGCTTTTGGATATTTTCAAATCGGTTCGGGAAAAGCTCGCTCAGTATCATCGCCGAGATGTCGCGCCGCATGAGGATTGCAGGCGGCAAGATACCCGCTAGCAGCAGCGTTTTTAGCGTCTGGGCGTGGTATTTGATATGGTGATGTTGGCCGTGCGGGCAGGTCTTGGTGCTAACTAGCGTCTTGCACTCGTCGCAGTAGACGAGCTCTGGCAGCACGACGATATCTAAATTTAGATCGTTTTTGTAGCGTTCTAGCACCGTGTGAGCGACGTTGTGATCGTAAAACATCCCGATACCGGCGTGATTTTGCCCGACTATGAGCTTATGGGCGCCCAGCCTATGCGCCGCGATGCACTCTAGCGTCGGGTTTAGGTGCGAACTAAAGAGATTTGAGTTCTCAAAAGGCACGATGATCAGGCGGTTTTTGGGGACGTAGTTTTGGATGAAGTATTCCAGCACGCTTTTTTTGAGAGAAAAGCTCATCATCTCGTCCGCGCCGTGGCTTTTTAGTAAAAACAAAAGCACCAGATCGGAGCTATCTATCGTCATCCTAATCAGGCGCTCGTGCGCGCGGTTAAATGGCTCCGCAGTTAGCATGATCGCCGAGATTTTGCGGACGTTTTGCTCCCTTTTGACCTCTTCGATCAGCTTTCTTACCTCGGCTAGCTTGTCGTCGCAGATTTTTATCTCGCCGCTTACGGCCAGTTCGCCGCTTTGGCTTTGCTGTGCGGGCGCAGCTTCGTTAGCGCGAAAGATATTTTGCGAGCTTTTTTCGGCGTTAAATTTAAAAACCTCGCCGACCTCGATATATCCCAC
>NZ_CALKTQ010000132.1 GCF_937997465.1 uncultured Campylobacter sp.
TTTCGACCAATTCATAGCTAGTAGCAGTTTTAGGATTTGTACTTTCATTGTTGCTCCTTTTGGTAATAACATTATAACAAAATGGACTTTAAGCAACTTGGTAAAAATTATTTGGCAGATATCAGTTCGACAATGAGCGAGGGCTTAAATACTATGTTTTAGATTATTTTTAAAATAAGCCGCCCAAAAGACGGCTTAAATTTTATCTCTCGAAAATAAAAATTTTATTCATGCCGTCCTCTCTGGACGCGACGTAGAATTTACTCTCTTTGATAGCGAGCGCATGGGCATCGCTCGCGCCTTCAAAGCTATAAATCTCCACGATCTTTCTGCTGCGCGGATCAAGCTTTAGGATGCTTGAGTATTGCTTCGAGAGTAGATAAACAAACTCGCCGCTCGCATCCATACCCGTGATATAGTAGTCGTTTATATCCCTGCCGTCCTTTACGCCGAGAGCCTCATCGAAGCTCGGCACGAACTCGCTCGAGAGCAGATTATCGGCGTCACTAAAGCTCGCCACGCTCCAGCCTTGCTTGATGTCATCGGGCACGCTCGCGATGAAAAACTCGCCGTAAAAGTCCGAGTGATCCCAGCTTAGGATATACTGCTGTTTGGCGCGCACAGTGGAGTAGCGGTCCTTGAAATCGAGCGTGAAATTTTCGTATCCGTCGTGCAGATAGCGCCACGCTTTGTTCGCTTCCTCTTTACTTTGATTCGGTGCGGGTTTGAAAAACTCATAGGTTTTATTATAGCTCATGAGCCCTACCGAGCCTTTAAAAAAACTCGCTGCGACGGTCTCCTCCATTTGGATTATCCAATCGGGTGTGCTTCGTAGATAGTTTTTTACGGTTTTTAGCTCGCCGTCCATTTCGTAGAGCTCGAATTTTAGCGTACCGAGCAAGAAGTTTCCGCTTGCCGCGTCGTAGTCAAGCCCTGTGACTGGATTATTGTTGTTTAAATTTGGCGTTATCTCGCCGATTTTGCGTAGCGGCGTTAAATTTACCACTGCGCCATCCGCAGGATTTAGATTAAACTCGCCGCCCAGCGCCAGTACAGCGCACAAAAGGGTTAAGGTTAAAATTTTTCTCATATCGCGACCTCACTTCGGTAAATTCGGTAGTTTTGGATTCCAGCTTTCGCGAAAATCAATTTCGGTTTCTTCCCAGTGATCAAGCTCCCAAAACCACTTTGACGGATCGATGCTCATGCGCGAAGGCGTCGCGGAGGCTAGATAGGGCGGAGGGCCTGCCGTGATGAAAGCCTGGACGCAGTTAAAAGCCATGATGATAGCAAAGGCCACCACGGCTATCTTGCCTAGCGCAAATTTGGGTAAAACCGCGCCGTATGCGCCCTCTTCGCTTTTTTGCATTATTTTACCTACGTTTTTGCCTAGCAGCAAAATCACACCCAAAAATATAATGACGCAAAAATGTACCACTACGACCCAAAACTGCGTGTGTGCGCCTAAAATTTCAAGCCCGAAGCCCTGCTTGATGTCGAGGTAGCCGCCGCCCGTGCCGTCAAGGCTATAGTGTAAAAAGCCGTCGTAAAGCCCAAGGCACGCTAAAAAGATGATTGCAGCGAGGTATTTGACCTTAAAGCCGTATCTAACGATAACTAGCGCCATAAACGAGATCGCTACCATGCAAAATCTCTCATGCCAACACATAATGCAGGGACTATCGCCCATACCAAAGCCCAAAACAAGGCATGCGATACCTACCGGCAAAGCGATGAGAGCGAGCGCCGCGAGGGCAAAAAGGTTGAAAAATAGCTTCTCATCATCGCCCCAGCCCGCAGAAATTTCGGTGCTGCGGGTGAAGCTTTGAGACATTTTATCTTGCATACTTTCCATCGCTCGCTCCTAGAAATTTCCCATAGGCACGACGGCAAATTTATTTACCCATGCCATCATGATGACGAGTATCGCGACACCTGCAATACCAAAGCCCATAACCGCGCGCTTTTTCTCAGGCTTGAGCCACAGCAAAAGAGCTGCGACGAAAAACATAAGAACCATTAAAAATTCCATGTTTTCTCCTTTCTTGCTGA
>NZ_CALKTQ010000133.1 GCF_937997465.1 uncultured Campylobacter sp.
AAATGCTTTATCAAAAATAGACATATTTTATCATAAATAAGCAGAAAAAAATTATATTAATATTTCTCCTAAAGATTTATTTAATAATATTAAATTTTACGTAAAGGAGAATACATGTTTGACAAATAGACGCAAGACTCTAAAAACTTTTGCCTGTTGTTCTGTAGCCATAGCTTCGCCGAATTTAGCTTTTGGCTCCATTAGAGCAAAAGATATCGAACGTTGGGACGAAAAATTTGACGCTATAGTAGTCGGAAGCGGCTTTGCCGGCTCTGCGGCAATGCTTTCTTTGTTAGACAACGGCATAACCAACTGCATAATGATAGAAAAAATGCAGTATTTGGGCAGAAACTCTGCATATAGCGGAGGATCGATGGCCGTTGCCGGAACCCCTATCCAAAAAAGAGAGAATATAAAAGACGATCCCGAACTACAGATAAAAGATACTTTAAAAAGCGGACATGATCTAAACGACGTAAAACTCGTAAAAGAGATGGTTTACGAGGGACCAAAAACATTTGATTGGCTCGTAGAAAACGGCGTAAATTTTAAATGGGTTAGTAGGAGCGGAGGTCATACCGTTCCCAGATCGCACTCTGCTGGCGCCGGAAGCTATATAACCCGCCCGCTTCAAAGGCAAATTTTAAATAGAGGCGGCATTATTAGAACCAGAGTGATAATGGATGATATTATATTTGACGACAATGACGAAGTAGTCGGCATTAAAGTTCGCGAGAAGTATGAATTTAATTTCGAAATAGGTTTTGACGAAAACGACAATAAAAGCGGGCAAGTAAAATTTTACAGATGCTACGGAGGGCTAATACTCGCTACGGGAGGCTGGGGCGCAGATATAAAATTTAGACAAATTTTCGACCCTGCCTTAAGAGCCGACGTGCTCACCACGAATCACTTAGGCGCAACCGCATACACCGTGCAAAAACTTATAAAAGATAACGTCAAATTTATAGACATGCAATATATCCAACGCATGCACGTCACCTCTGCCGATGAGCCGTTTTTCGGTTTTGCGTATCGCTGGATTACTCGCGGATACGCCTACGGTATAATAGTAAATCCAAAAACAGGACTGCGCTTCGTAAATGAAATAGCCGACAGAAAAGTAGGCTCTGATGCTATCTGGGCAATGAATGAGAATGGAACCAATCATCCTATTTTGATTATGGATATAGAAGGTACGAAAACCGTCGATATTAAAGACTTTCAGCGCGGACTAAGCGTAGGCGCCGTTAAAAAATTTGACACGATGGATGAGCTTATCGAGTACTATCATATCAATAAAGAGCCTTTTTTGGATCAGCTCAAAAGATACAATTCGTTTGTAGATGAAGCCTCGAAAGATAAAGATTACAAAGATCCCGAATTTAAACGAAATTTTTCAGCCTATAAAGGAAAATTCATAAAAGTAGAAAAACCGCCGTTTTTTGCCTCTAGGCCAGGGCCCAAAGTTCATCATTGTATGGGCGGCGTGAAAACTACGATAGACTGCGAAGTTTATAATAACGACATGAAGATCATCAAAAATCTATATGCCTGCGGCGAGCTAACCGGTGGTAGACACGGCTTTAATAGACTTGGATCAAATGCCGTGTTAGACTGCTTGGTTTACGGAAAAAGAGCAGGCGTTAAACTAGCCGAAATCTATAACGAAAAAAGAGGTGCGTAATGAAAGGATTTTTATTTATTTTATTATTTATAGTAACGCAAATTTATGCCTTTGATATAAATTCTACCGCCAGCCTAAGCGATATTTTAAGAAATTCTCAAGGCGAAATCGTAACTGATTTTAGCTAGAAATCTTTCCCGATAAAAGGTACCCATAAAAAACTAGGTCTTGACTGCAAAGATTGCCATAAAGAGGGTGACGTTAAGGAATATTCTTCCGCGATGAATGAATCATGTCTAAAGTGCCACGGCAGTTACGCTGGTTTGGCTCAAGCTACCGGAGCGCTCGGGCACAACGACAATATTCATGCAAATCCGCATTACGAATCGCTCGACTGCGACACGTGTCACAAAGCACATAAGCCGACCGTAAATATGTGCCTACGCTGTCATACGCAAGAATCGATGAAAAAACTAGTAGTAAAGTGAGATATTAAGATGAAAAAGATATTATTTAAAACCGTTATAGTTACTTCTATAGTAACTCTCGTAATTGTATTTGGCGGATATAAAGTCGTAAAAGTAACTGGAGAATACCCGTTTTGCGGTAGTTGCCAGGAGTAGAACGGGGCCATAGCCCAAACAAATTTAGCCGACCCGGTTCACGGCGGCTCAAATCCAAAAGGACTTGGGATAAAATGTACCGATTGTCATTTACCTCACGATAATCTAGCTAGCTATATCTTTGCTAAAGCAAAAAACGGTATTTCAGAAGGGATAACCGTACTCTTTAAAGACCCCAAAGAAAAAGATTGGATAACAAACAGAGAGCACGCTAGAAAAAATTATACTTTTGATAGCTCCTGCTTACAGTGTCACGGCGATATTATCAAAATTTCAGACGCAAACGCAACGAGAAATATCAGCAAAATGCATGCAAAATATATCGAATTAAAAGATACCGATGATTATATGAAATGCACGGGCTGCCATAAACACGTAGGGCATTACGATCTAGGTAAAATGCTTGCGGATCAAAAACATAAAGTAGCCGATAGCTGGGACGAATGGATATCAGAATATAACGATAGAAAAAAATAAATCTCACACCACTAAAAGCAAATTAAAAATTGCTTTTAGTGGTTTTAAATAGTTAGAATTAAAAAGTCATAAAATTTTAAAAAACTTTTTCACCTTAAGGACCATAGTTCCTACATAATAATTTAATAACCGTTTAAAACAAATTTATGTATATTTTCTCTTTTTTATATGTTGTCAAATTTGACGCAAATTTGAGTGCCAAATTTTATAAATTTAAAACCAAAACCACCGAAAGAGAAAAATGGATAGAAATTTTAATAAAGCAAGAACTCAAGGTATCCTCGGCGCAGTTTGTATCCTGTGTGCGAGCGCGAGTTTTCTAGCGAGCGATCAGAGCCTGTTTTGGACCGTTCGCACGCTAGCGTGGCTGTTTGCGCTGACGTTTTTCCACTATGCGCTCATCCGCGCGCAGGAGCTATCAAACTCAAACGTCTTTACTATCTTTAAATACGCCTACAACGGCTTTTTAGCAGTGATCCTCTGCACGATCGCGCTCTATGTTTTTGACGAAAATTATCTCAAGCTCATCTCCCGCGTCATCATCCCGCTTGCAGTATTTGCCGTCTCTATCGTGTGGGTCGTCATAAATCTCAAGCTCGCAAAGGCCTCGGGCTGCGCGCTTTTTAGCATTTACGCGTGGATGCTCGCCGCTAGCATTGGCGCAAACTTCATCTACGGCTTGCTAGAGGTCCTCTCGCCCGCCATCATCGCTCCCGCCGTCAAATTTGCACCTCTCACAAATGCGCTTTTTGATTTAGCGACTTCGGGCGTATTACTCGCGGCGTGGATCAGTGTAGAAAATTTCTCAAACGAGCAAGACGAAATTGAGATAAATTTGACCAACCAGCACGGCGATAGGCCAAATTTAAACGCCCAAAGCGCAAACGAACCAAATTTTAGCGCTCAACACGAGCGAGCGACGGAGCTCAAATTTGACGCCGATCAAAGCCGCACAAATAAAATCCTAACCAAAAAAGAAAACGCGCATGAAAAATCTTACGAACAAGAAACGCTAAAAATAGCCAAAAAGCAGGGTATCATCTCGTGCCAGCTTATGCTAGCGACCGTTGCCGTATCGTTTTTTGCCAAGCTTTATCTGATATTTACGCGGCCTCACAGCGAAGCGCAAGAGCAGCTGATAAAACTGCTTGAAGGCTCGGTAAATTTCATGCTTTTTCTCGCCGCAGCCGTTTATATGTGGTATGCGCTTAAAAAGTTGGAGGAGATCTACGACGCCGACGTGCTTAGCATCTATAAACAGATGATTTTTGTATCTATCGTATTTGCGGCAGTTGGTATAGCGTTTGGCTTTATACGCGGCATAGAGGACCGACCTGCTACTGCTGGTACTGGGCTGGCGGGGCTTTTTATACTGGCTATTGCCGTCTATCTAGCCGTCCTTTGGGCTAAGTTAAATTTCAGCCTTGTAAAGATTACGGAAAACGATCTTTTTAAGACCTACGTATTTTTCGCTATCGCTAGCTTTATTATCGCCTTTGCGCTGCAGATAATGCTATCCGCGGGCTATTGGCCGGTCTTTTCCATACTGCTTGCAGCGCTAGCCATCGCGATACTCTACGTGCTGCCGACTGCATTTTATCTATACGCCTGGACTTATGATAAAGGGGGAGTAAGATGAGCGAAAACGAACAAAATTTGACCGAAAATAGAGCCCAAACCGTAAAAAACGCAAGAAATTTTGGATTTTTAGCGGCTATTTGCATGTCGCTTACTATTTTGTCGTTTTACATTGTAGCTTTTTCGCCGCAGTTTCAGAACAAAAACCATTGGGTACTCGCATCCATAGGCGCACTCGTTTGTTTTTATGCGGCTTTTAAAGCACTTCAGCCTCTATGTGAGATGAATCTTGTACGTCCGTTTCATGCGAGTTGGGCTTTTGGGATTACCATGCTGACAGCA
>NZ_CALKTQ010000134.1 GCF_937997465.1 uncultured Campylobacter sp.
CTCGGCAGCCGCTACACGGCGACGTATCGAGGGTCGGTTTGCGTCTGGCAAACGGCGTTTTGCCCCAAATCTTCATCCATAGTCGCTGCCCCAAAAGCCCCGCGATACGGCATAGCACGCCCAACCCCTCTTGCGGCGGCTTACCCGCGGCAAATGCCTCCGAGGCGCGCTGCAGCTTGGCGTTCGCCTCCTTGATCAGGCGCTCGTTTTTCTGCGCCGAATAGCTAAAAATCGCCACGTCGAGGATAAACGCGGGCATTCTGATGTGTGTGCCGCCCGTTATCTTCGCGCTCGCTCGCCTTAGGATCCTAGCCGCGCAGCCCGCTCCGTCGCCGCTAAAAATCTCCATCGTAGCGATGATAAAGACGTTTTTGCCGCGAAAATTCGCGCTGTTTTCGCAAATAAACTCGCGCACGATCTGCGGCAGGTCGCTAAAGTAAACAGGATAGGCGAGGATCACGTCATCGTGGTGCTTTAGTAGCTCGCTGCAGGCCTCGTCCTCGATCGAAACCGCGGGAATATCGCCGCCCAGACGCTCTATAAATCTCTCCACGCAATGCTTCGTATTGCCCGTGGAGCTGAAATAAATCGCTACCATTTTGCGAATCCTTTTAAATTCAGGCGCAAAATTTTGCCCATTTTCGCCAAATTTTACTGACCGCGTCAAATTTAACGCCAAACGGCGGTAAATTTAAACAAACTGCTATTTAGCACGTTCGCCTTTCGTCCGCTTGCGAATGACCGTCGCGCCGCACCAGCCTAGACCTTATCGCAAATTTAGCTCGTCGCCATAAAACGTAAATTTAAACCTACCGCCGCAGAGACGGCAAATTTGGGCGTATATTATTTTACGATCTCGTTTTTCTCGTTTACCTGCACGATTTTTGGTTCGAAATCTCTTGCTTTTTTGGCGCTAAGAAGCGCGTAAGCAACGATGATGACGACGTCGCCGACGCAGACTTTGCGCGCGGCCGCGCCGTTTAGGCAGATCTCGCCCTTTTTCTCGCCGCGGATCACGTATGTAGCGAAACGCTCGCCGTTATTGACGTTTAGGATCTCGACTTTTTGGTATTCGCAAAGCCCCGCAGCCTCGATAAGCTCAGGTCCGATCGTGACCGAGCCTACGTAGTTGAGGTTAGCGTCCGTCACGCGTGCGCGGTGGATTTTGCTTGATAAAATTTCGATTTTCATCGGCAGTCCTTTGTGTTTTTGGGAAAATTATACTATAAATTTAGCCGCAAAAAGCAACTTTATATAGCCGCGGCGATTCGTTTTTGCTTGCTTGACGCGATAAAATTCGGAGTTAAATTTGTGATTAAATTTGATTTTAGAGGCATTTGCGCGAGCGATAAAAAATGCGATAAATTTGACGCCGTTTGGTGATAAAAATAGAAATTTAGACGCAAACAAAGGTAAATTTTACTCGAATTTACCCTTATTTCGTCGCCGTTTTGTCCGTAAATTTAGGCGCGACCGTCCAAAAGTTCGCGTACGACTTGCTTATCGCTAAACGGATATTTTACGCCCTTGATCTCTTGATAGGTTTCGTCGCCCTTACCTAAAATCACCAAAATTTCATCCCGTGCGAGGCTTTCAAGCGCGTATTTTATCGCATCTTTGCGGTTTGCGATGCATTTTACGCGCTCGTTCATCTCTAGGCCGCCACAGATCTCGGCGATGATGCTTTCCGGCTCTTCGCTTCGGGGATTATCGCTGGTGACGACGAGCCTGTGCGCGTATTTTTGCGCTATTGCGCCCATTTTAGGGCGTTTGGTGCGATCCCTGTCACCTCCGGCGCCAAAAACCGCAACGATTTTGCGATGGCGAAGCGCGTTTAGCACCTTTTCGATGCCGTCTGGAGTGTGCGCAAAGTCCACGATCACGAGCGGCTCGCGGCTCACGACCTCCATGCGCCCCTCGACGCCGTCAAATTCTGCCGCGGCGCGCGCGATCTCATCTAGTGGCCTATCCGTCAGCGTCGCGACGCAAGAGACGGCTGCTATGAGGTTGTAGAGGTTAAATTCGCCGTGCAAATTTGAGCTTAGCGCCATTTGCCCGCGCGGAGTCTTTAGCGTCGCGCGTATGCCACCTTCTAGCGAATACTCGCCAGGCGCGAAGTCCGCGTCCGCATGAAGCGCGTAAGTTAGGGCGTTTGCTGGATTAAATTTGATCCCGCCGCAATCGTCTATATTTATGAGTTTTGGCGCGTCGTCTGCGAAAAACTCGCTCTTTACTCGCGCATACTCCTCAAACGTGCCGTGGTAGTCGAGGTGGTCTTGGGTCAAATTCGTAAAAATTTTCATCGCAAATTCTAGGCTCTCGATACGTTTTTGCGCGATGGCGTGCGAGCTAGCCTCCATCACGAAGTAATCGCAACCTCGCTCGCTAGCGGCTTTGAGGTAGCTAAGCGTGCGTAAAATTTCGCTCGTCGTTAGTGCCTTGTCGTCGATGCGTTCGCCGTTTATAAAAGCGCCGCGAGTGCCGCACAGGCCGCATCCGTAGCCTAAATTTAACAGCGTAGCGCATATAACCGCTGCGGTCGTGGTTTTGCCGTTCGTACCCGTGATGCCGATGATTTTGATGTTCTCGTTGATGCCTAGCAGCCGCTTGCACTCGGCCAAATTTATGATTTTTGCGCCCTTTGCTTCGGCGGCGGCTTCAAATTTGGCGTTCGTCGCCGTTTTTACGAAACAGCAACCCGCTTCGCATTCGTTCGAGTTGTCGGTGACGAAGCCTTCTTTAACGTAAATTTTCACTTTCGGCCTTTTCGTTGATTTCGCGAGCCAGGGCGCTTAGTCGCTCGTCGCCGGCAAACATTACGGCTGCGGTCTCGATGTAGTTTAGCCCCATTTCGATGAAGCCGTTTTTGATAAGATTTTGCAAAAACTCGAGAAAATCGTCGCGGTTGTCGATCATCACGCGCGTGGAAAACATGATGTCCTCAAAGGTGCTTTTAAATCCGCCGCGCCTAACCGCATCCATAAAATCCGCATAGCTGATGGCGTTTTGCTCCTCAAGGCTCTCGTCGTCGCCAAATTTTGCCTCAAGCGCGCCTAAAATTTCCTCCAGCTCGTCCGGGCTCATACCAAGCTTATCTTTTAGCTTAAATATCTCAAAAAGCGTCATCGCCTCGTCGCGGCGAGTCTTAGCAAGCGAGCAAAGCATAATGAGGAAAAGTAGCTTTTTGTCCGGTTTTTTGTCGTAGGCAAGTGAAAAATAGCTCGCTGCGGCGTCAAATTCGCCCTTGTTAAACGCTTTTAGGCCCGCCTTTTTGTAATCAATCAAATTTAACTTCCTCGCTGATAGGGATGTTTACGACCTCTAGCTCAGGGTGGATATCCATACGGAGCTGGCGCTCGATGCCGTATTTTAGCGTAGTCGAACTAGCCGCACAGCCATGGCAGTGGCCGGTAAGGCGAACGTAAATTTTGCCGTTTTTGATGCCTAGCAGCTCCATGCCTCCGCCGTCGTTTTCAAGCATAGGCAAAACCTTTTGTAGGCTTGCTTTTACGGGCTTTAAAAGCTCTTCATCGGTAAATGGGATCATTTTTAACCTTTAAATTTTTGAGATATTATAGCAGATAAAATTTTAAATACGCTATGAGTTTGACGTTTTGGCCGCTATTTTTGACTTGGATAAATTTGGAGCTTTAAGCGATTCTATGTATAAGTGAGTCAAATTTAAAAGATGGCCATAGCCATAAAAACAAAATAGCGGCAAGACTCAAGTCTACAAAATAAACCTCAAGACAACTATACAAACGGCTGTTGCATAATCAAAAAACCGCTTTTAGATATTATATAAATTTAGTATATTAAGCATCTAGTACAAGCTAATCCCAAAAAGTAAATTTGTACTTAGAATTGTGGCAGAAGTCAAAATAAAACTAGCTATAAATTTTAGTATTTTCCGTATATATACGGAATTGCAAACAATAAAATAGGCTAGTAAATAAATTTAACTGATATGAAAGACTAAAGGGGCTTTAAGGTAACTAAAATATGTAAATTGAAAAAAAAAAAGAGAGCCGAAGCTCTCTAAAAATTATTCTTTGATTAGCTCGATATAAGCCATCTCAGCAGCATCGCCTCGGCGAACGCGAGTCTTAACGATGCGCGTATATCCGCCGTTTTTGCCTACGAATTTTGGAGCTAGCTCAGTTACTAGCTTATTCGTAGTTTCTTTATCCTGCAGGCTAGCAAAAACCGCTCTATGAGCGTTACTGTCGCCTTTTCTCGCTCTAGTGATTAGCTTTTCGATATAGCTTCTCAACTCTTTTGCCTTAGGCAAGGTCGTCTCTATCTTTTCGCTTTTGATGATAGCGATAGCTAAATTTTTAAGTAGAGCCGAACGGTGAGTCGACGTCCTACCTAGTTTTCTGTATCCGTGACCGTGTCTCATTTATCTTCCTTTTACTCTTTTGCACTCATTTGTGATTTTAGGTCGGCGATTTTTTTCTTGAGTTGCTCTTTGCCGCCGCCTAGGTCGCCGCCGACCGGATATCCGATCTCTTGCATAACGGCTTTGATCTCGTCGAGAGATTTTTTGCCTAAATTTTTAAGCTCTTTTAGCTCGTTTTCATCCATCAAAGCAAGCTCGCCGATAAATCTAATCTCAGCTTTATCAAGGCAGTTAAAGCTTCTAGCGCTCA
>NZ_CALKTQ010000135.1 GCF_937997465.1 uncultured Campylobacter sp.
GCGCGGAGTGAGCTTTCGTATGCGCTCATTTCCTTTTGCGTCAAGCTCGCCCGCCGCTCTGATAAACGTATCCGTTCTGCGGTGCCCCGGGTTTGTAGCGAGAGTGTTGGCGATATTCTCGTTTGCGTCTTTGGGGTGAAATTCCCCATTAAATTTGGGGTTTTTGCTGCGAAAATGCGCCAAAGCCCTATCGCTTAAAAAGTATTTTCCCTCTATGCTCGTATCCAAAAAATCAGCCAGCCGTCCGCAGCCTGTTTTAGGCGCTAGCGAAAAAGCATGATACTCATCCGAGTTTAAAAACCCTACGATATAAAGCCGTTCTCTGTTTTGCGGTATGCCGTAGTCTTTGGTGTTTAGGATTTCGGCGTGGCAGTGATAGCCCATCCCGCGCAAAGCGTCCAAAAATCTTTGATAGCTTTTCCCGCTGTCGATACTTAAAAACCCTTTGACATTTTCATAGACAAAAATGCTAGGGCGCGCTTCACTAACCACGCGGTAAAACTGCCATATCAGATTACCTCTTTCTCCGTTCTCGCCTGCGCGCTGCCCTGCGATAGAAAAGTCTTGGCAAGGACTGCCGCCTACCAAAATATCTATTTGCCCGGCATAAGCTCTAGCATCAAGATTGCAAACGTCCTCGTAAAAAACTGCCGGGGCTTCGTGATTGGCTAGATAGCTTTGGCGCGCAAATTTGTCTATCTCGCAGGCAAAAACTACGTTTGCGTCGTTAAAGACTTCTCGCGCCGCGAATTCCGCTGCTCCTATACCCGAAAAGAGAGTGGCTAGGGTCATATTGCGTCTCCAGCATATACGCTTTTACCGCTTTCAAGATCGGCGATTATATGCTTTCTTATGCGCTCAAACCCCAGCCTTATGGACGGATCTTTAGCGCGGTTCTCAAAGCTGCCGTTGCTTAGCTCTTCGTAGGGCTTCTTTTCTTCTTGCATAGCTTGCGTATCGCGCGGCAGGCGGTAGATCGCCTCGCAGTCTATCTCGCGAAAGATTATGCCCGCTTCCTTGATCGCGGCAAGGTTATCGGCCCAAAACTCCCTTAGCTTTGCTTTTATATTCTCTTTGTTCATCTCAAAGATCTGTTTTGCGGCCGGGTGCGAAAAGACGAAATGCAAATTTATACCGCGGATCGCGGCGTATTTGAATATCTTTTCGTTTATTAGCCCGTTTAGGGCGAATTTAGCCATATCGTTTATCAGCTTTCGTTTGTTTAGTTCGGTCATAGTTTCGTGCATTTT
Organism: uncultured Campylobacter sp.; assembly: GCF_937997465.1. Lineage (GTDB taxonomy): Bacteria > Campylobacterota > Campylobacteria > Campylobacterales > Campylobacteraceae > Campylobacter_A. Next base: position 1,251 of record NZ_CALKTQ010000135.1, read on the forward strand.
TAAACCTTTTAAAAAGCCTTTAATGTCGTTTAAAAAGGCTTTTTAAAGGGCTTTAAGCCCTTTAATCTTCCTTGCGGTTTTGCTTTTTATATTCTTCGTAGTCGAATTTGCAGACGGCAAGCTCGATAATAAAAAATAGGCAAATAATGGCCATCACGTAAGGTATCAAAGTAAGCGCGATGATTCCTGCTATTGCCGTAGCCTTATCCTTTTTCTCATCTCTTTTGGCTTTTATTGCCCACAGCAAGCCGGTAGTAATGACCACGGCATAAAAATTTAGTATCAGCCCCCACGTTAAAAAACTTAGCATAATTTCTCCTTTATAAATTTTTTTATACACTCGTGTGGATTTAGTCTGCGCTCGGCCATCTCGTCAAATATCCGCCTGACGCTAGTAGATATCGCATAAAAACTATTATCGCAGCAAAATACTCCATCTGCGTGCCCTGCATTAATGGCGACTACGGCCAAAGAACAAAGCGAGTCGATATAGTATTGAGGCGTATCTTGATGTACGGGCTCTAAACGCCAATATCTAATGGACATTTCTTGATGCTCAAAAAATGCCCAAAAAAAGCTATAATTAAATTTTTCCTTGCACTGTTTGATGGTGATGCCTCTTTGTTTCCTATAGAGCCTTAAAAGCTCTTTGATCTCGTCAAACTGTTCGTTCGTCATACTTGCTCCTTTCAAAAATTTAAACCTTTTAAAGAACGTTTAAAACCGTTTAAAACGCTCTTTAAAGGGCTTAAAGCCCTTTAAATTTAGACGTTTGCGCTTTGCAAATTCTCTATCTTGGTTTCTATGCGGAAGTTGTCCTTTACGACGCGCTTGAGGCCTAGTTTAACAAGCTCGGCATCTCCTAGTTCTACGATAGCGTCTTTATTTATAGTCTCTTCGTACGTGATGCACTCCTCGAGCTTATAGCTTTTTAGAGCCTTTATGAGCTTTTCTACTCTCTCTTTTATGCGCGGCAATGATACGCTCTTGCTTAGCTTATAGCCTATCTTTCCAAAGGTAAATTCTTTGCTGCGCTTTTCTGCAAATTCGGCCTTGTTTTCCTCGCAAAAGGCTGTTATTTGGCTCTCGATATACTTTTTCTCGTTATCGAGCTTTTCTACTTGTGCCTTTCTTGAGTCTTTTATCTCGTTGCATTTTAGGGTTATCTCGCCGTTTATATCAGCAAGCGCCACCTCAAGCTCGCAAATGCGCTTTAGTGCGCTGTCTACGTCCGTAAATGTTTTTATTTCCATCTCTTGCTCCTTATTTTTGCTTTTCTTCTGTTCGCTCTTATTTCTTGGCTTTTGTGCTTTGCGCCGGGGGTTATGAGGCTCCTCGCAAAGGCCACTTTACTTCTTCTTGCTTTGGTCGGCGTTAGCGTCGGCGCGCCGCCTAGCGTGCCCGTATCGTTTAGCGCCAGGCTTAGACCCGCTAACATAGATGCGGTTTTCATCATCCGTTATTCTCCTTTCAAATATGTTAAATTTCATAGCAAATTTGAGTTTGCAAACGTATCCGTAGACCGTGCAAACGGTCAAATTCGCCTTGGCTTTTCTTACGATTAGCACCTTACATCCAAAGCACCAGCTCGGCCGAGCCGTTTTTGTTTAGCTTTAGCTGGCTTAGGCCTAGCTTTTTGGCGTATTCTAGCTCTGCTGCTATGCCTTTAGAGTCTTTTACGTCCGGATGATCGCAGACGTAGATATGATCGCACTCTTCAAGCATCTTTAACCCAAGCTCTAAGGCTAGCTCTCTTTGAGTACTTTCGTCTAGCTTGCCCGATAGCTCTAGCACTGCGCTTACCGGCTCGTATCCTGCGTGCATTATCTTTATGCACTCCTGCCTTGCGATGTTTTGAGCGAGATAGTCTCTCATATCGTCTTGGCATTTTAAAGCGCCGTAAGGCGTAGCCACATAAACGCGCTTTTGAACCTCTTTCATTTATTCTCCTTTCTTCAAATTTGACTTTATAGGAAGCTCCGCAGAGCTCCCGAAAAATCAATTTATACTTGCTTTAAATGCTTTGACGCCCTCGCACCTTTGGCTAATCTTTGATACTATCTCTCCAAGCACTTCGCGCCTTGAAGCCTCAGCCGTATAGCACACCAGTTTCAGTCCAAATTTCTCCTCGTCGATATTTACGAAAAGCTCGCAATCAAAATTACCTTTTATTTGCGTATCCGCCTCATAAACCGGCAGCGTGAAAGTGATATTTTTTGGCATCTGGATGGTCTCTTTGGCTCCTGATTTGATCTCGACGTCTAGGCTGATTTTTGAGCTCGCGTTTTTTTGCACGCTGTCAAATTTCTTGACCGCTTGCAGGCTCTCTGCTAGCTCGATAACGTCCATATTGTCGTTTGGCTTGCCGTCTATGGCGGTAATGTACGCAAATAGGCTTTTAAGCAAAAATACGAAGTCGCGCTGACCTAGGTTTTTGCCTACGCTCTGGGTAAAGGCTTCGTAAAACGGTGTAAAGCCTAAGCCTAAATTTATGCGTTTTTCGCAAAACTCGGCCTTGTCTTTAGAGCTAAAGTCTATGACGCACTTTATGCTTTTGTCGTCAAAAAATAGTTTTGAGTTTGGCTCTTTGTATTCATTGACGAGATCAACGAAGCTATCTACGTCCAGGGCGTTTATAGTATATTTGTTTCTTAGTGGCTCTTTTAGCAAAGAGTCGGGCAATTTGTAGTCTTGGTGGGTTAGTACGGCTCTTTTGTCCTCGTCTAGCATTACGCTAGGCACTACGTATTTACTCTTTTCTTCTGACATTTGTTGTCCTTTTTAAAATTTATATACTCATTACGAGTTGGTTAGGTGCATTGCGCACTGGCAGTAGGCTTTCTGAAACATAAAATCTAGCTCTAATAGGCTCTTTTGGTAAATTTACGCCCGTAGTGCCGAAAACTATGATCTCACCCTCTGAGTTAGTGTCGGGTTTGATGTCTAGCTTGATGCTCACGCTAGCGGCTTTGCCCGTAGCTTTTACGGCGCTGATGGCCTCTTTTAGGTTATTGGCGGTTTGGCTTAGCAGCGCGCCGGCTCCTAGACTTCTTAGGCATTCGACTAGGACGTCTACATCTTTACTTACGATTTGCGGTTCCATTTTTGTCTCCTTATGTTGTTTGGTTGAAGCTTTCGCTCGACTTTTTCTTTTTTATTAGCATTGTATGAGCTCATTAAAATGCTTAATCAAACCGCCCTCGGGCGGCTCGTTAAACACTTAAATTTTGATAGTATCGACGGCGATTTTCGTACCCTTTATGCAGATATATTCGCCATCTACTTCGTAAAATTTCCTTGAGTAATTTGCTTTTAGTCCTCGTATCATATTCGCGTTCTTTAGCGGTGCTAAAACACAGCTAAGAGCCGACGCTAAAGCTAACGCAAAAAACTCGCCTCGCATGACTCTCGTTGATTTCATCCTTTTATTCCTCCCCGGCATAGCTGCCTACGTCGCCCAAACCTGCGCGAACCTTATCTTTTTGTATCATCGCCATCGTCTCTTTGATCTCTTCCCATTTTTTGCGGTTTCTAGGGTGAGCTAGCTTTGCTAGGGCGCTACGCTCTATTTGGCGCACTCGCTCAGTGCTTAGGCCTAGGATTTGGGCGATCTCTTTTAGCGTCATTTTCTACTCGTCGCCTAGTATCATCATCTCGCTAGCGTCTTCCACCGTATCCTCATCCACCTCGGTGTTTTGGGTGCGAGCTAGCTTTAGGGCTTTTTTGTATAGCTTTGCGCTGATCCTGAAATTTGCATAGCCGTTGGGATTTTCGCTCCACTTAAATACGTATGGATTTTGAAAAATTTGCTCGCACTCCTCGCGGCTTAGCCCTTGCATTACCCACTTGCCGCAAATTCTGCTATATAGCTGCTTTAGCTCGCCGTTTTTGCCGCGTAGGTTTTTAATGAGGATATATGTGCCGCATAGCACGATCGGAGTTCCCGTAAAATCATAAATACGGCGTAGATCTTCAAGACTTCTTACGCTTAGATGCTCGGCCTCGTCGACCAGGATCACCTTGTCCGTATTTGGCTTGTTTAAAAAATCCACGATAGCCCTATGTTTATCGCTTGCTTTTTTGCCAGATACGCTCAAATTTAGCTTTAGCAGCAGCTCGTCCAAAAATGCCGCGGCGTTAGTGTTTAGCGTAGCCTCTATGAGCACGGCGTTAGGGTATTTTTGCTTTGCGGCTTTCATTATGACGCTTTTGCCGGTGCCAGGTTCTCCATAGATAACCGCCATCTCGCGATCTTCTATGGTATCGTCTATGACGAACATCGCGCTTGAAAAATCATGCGTAAAATACGGCACAAATTCTTCGTCCGTTGCCGCTTCTTTGCTCTTTTTAAGCGCCTTTTGGTTATGATTTCTCATCACTTTTACTATATCCGCGGCGAGGCCTTCATTATCGCCCGGATATTTCCCGTTTAAAAACTGGCTTATCTGAGTAGGACTTACCCCTATGGCGCGCGCTACGGCGCTTTGAGAAGTCGAGGTTTGCTCGATAAAGCTTCTTAACTCGGATCTTACGAGTTCTAGATCCATTTTCGCTCCTTTTTTAGATTTTTTAAGGTTTTTTAAAAGCGTTTAAAAACACGTTTAATGCGCATTTAACGCCTTTAAAAAGCCTTTAATTTAGGCTCTTTTTCGCATCATATTTTCAACGTATCCGCCGCTTCTCTTTTCCTTTTTAGGCTTAGCGACGTTTTGTAACATTGCGTCGCTTATTTGGCCATTTTTCATTAAATTTGCCGCTTTTTCGGCCTGAGTTTTTATCATCTCGCCTACTGCGTTGTTTGCTGCCCTAGGCATAGGATATTTAGCGCGAGGCAGATGCTCGTAAGATACTTTGATCACTCCCACCTTGCCCTTGCTCATAGCGACTCTTGCTTTTTCTACTCGTTTTTGCGCCTCTCTTAACTCTTTTTCAAAGAGTTTTACTTCGGCTTTAGCTTGCTCTTTGGTTACGCCTTCTTTATTGTTTACAGCCATACCTATAAAATCGCGCTTTTCGTTAAATACGAATAGCTGAGAGGTGTTATTTAGGTTTATAGAAAACGAAATTTGGCTATATCTAAACAGCCCAGAGAACACGTACGTATCGCCTAGATACTGGATGCCTTTTTTATTGCCGCCTTTTACGGTCTTTATGCCTCCGACTAGAGCCATAACCTCGTATTCGTGCATATATACGGCTTCTTCTACTTTTTCGTCGTATAGTTCTCTAGGCAGCTTTTTATCTTTGCCAAACGCCGTATTATTGATCGTGCCCTCTGCATACATATCAAGCAGCGCGGTTACTTCTTCTAGGCTCATGAGGTTTTCTAGGCGGGTCTTTTCGCCTTTTTTGACTCTTTTATCGGCCTTGCCGTATAACCCCTCAAGCCCTACGCGTTCGGCGACGCAGCTTCCTATATATCCGGCTAGTGCGGCCGTAAAGTTGCTTTGCAAGACGCCGAAATTTCGCTCCACGAACGGCTTTTTCCATCCGCTATACGGCGTTACGGCGTGATACTCGATACCAAGCTCTGTAACGGCGCTTTGCACGGCGCCCGACAAAAAGGCCTTGCCGTTATCGCCGCGGATCACGGCCGGCTTTCCGTAGCGAAGTATGTATTTAGCCAGACATCTTTGCACCGCGAGCGAGTTTTCGCTCTCGCACATCTGATATACTCTTACGTGGCTATATACGTCTATGATAGAGATGATGCAAAATCTCTTTTGCAGCTTCTTAGCATCGTCTTCGCTCATACCTAGCATCTTTGCTAGAGTCGTATTTATGCAGATCATATCAAGGCTCGTGGCGTCTATTTCCACGACCTGGTTTATGCTCGTGATATTCCAGTTCATATCGCCGATTGCAGGCTGCTTCATACCTCTTGCTTTATCTACGCCGTGTCTTCTTACGACGTCGGCCAAAGGATTATCGTTTCGCCATTTTTGCACGTAGCGATATACTGCGCTTACGGTTATAGGAGTCTTTCTTTTTGCGTAGGTATTTGCTAGCAAATCGACGTCCAGCGCGTCTTTTACGGCTAGATATTCGTTTAGCTTTTGACAGATTGCCGCCGCATCTATGCGCTTGTTTGAGGCGAGGATCAGCTCATTAAACTTATCTTCTAACCCGTAAGCCTCGATTAGGCTTTGCTTGCGCGAGGCTCGTGCGTCCACGAGTCCCTCTATGCCCTCGGTTTCATATGCTCTTTGCCAAGCAAATAGCTTGTTCTGAGTCAAATTTACAGAGTACATCCTATGGTTATTTATGTACTCTATAAATTGGGCTACTTTTACGCCTTTGCTCTTTGCCCTGGCGTATTCTTTTAGGATCATCTCTTTTTGCTGAGCTTCAAGACCTTTTTTGGTTTTTGAGAGTTCGACCCTGATCTGCGCGTCGGTCTTTGTTTGAGGCAAGCAAAGGGTAGCGGGCAAATTTACTCCGCCCGCTCCTAAATTTAACCCGCCTTGCTCTACCACCTCGCACTCTATAGCCTCGTCTTTTCCATACGACATGGGCGCGGCTATGCCGTTTGCGCCTCTTTGGCTCTCGACCCCACTCTGAAGCCGTAGACCCCGTTGCTCGTTATGCGCACATTGGTATAGCCCATCTCCCGCATACGCATCGCTATATGCTTTTGCTTCTCCTCGCTCATCGTCTTTTGCGTATGAGCTATCGCTCGTGTAGTTACTTCCTTGGTTACGTCCATCGCCTCTATTTGCATCGCTTGTCCTTTGGTTTGAATTTATCTGCGTCTGCTCTTGATCTCGTCGATCACCTGTATTAGCGAAGCCAGCGCCAAAAACGCCACCGTTGCCGCCCCAAATATCATCACTATCGCTAGTGTCCAACTTAGTATCTCCATCGCTCTCTCCGTTAGTGAAATTTAAGAGGCGGGCGTGGGCGTCTTTTTCCCAATTTACCCTAGATGCCTTGCCCGCCTG
>NZ_CALKTQ010000136.1 GCF_937997465.1 uncultured Campylobacter sp.
CTAACCGCATTTAATAGCTTAGTAGAAAATCTAAAAACCGATCAAGAAACCTGCGCGAAGTACGTCATAGATAACGGTAAAGAGTATAAAGGGAATTTCCAAGGCAACGCCCCTCGCGGAGCGCTCAGCCACTGGTGCCGTATAAAGGGCGGCGTGATAACCAACTGGCAAGCAGTCGTGCCTAGCACGTGGAACGCCTCGCCAAAAGACGCCTCAAACGTACGCGGAAGCTACGAGGAGTGCCTCATCGGGCTAAAGATCGCCGATCTAACCAAGCCGCTTGAGATCATACGCAAGATACACTCGTACGATCCTTGTATCGCATGCGCCGTACACGTGATGGATGCGCGCGGCACGCAGCTGGGCGAATACAAAATCAACCCGAATTTGTGAAAGGAGCGGCTATGAGCGAGCATAAATTTGACCGCAAAAGCGAGTATGAATTTTCCATCGGGCTTAGAGTGACACACTGGATCAGGTTTTTTGCCATCACCTTTTTAGTCGTGAGCGGATACTATATATCGTATGTTTTCGTTAGTCCCGAGGTCACGACCCAGCCTGTGCTGTTTATGAACGCTAAGTGGCGCGCGGCTCATCAGATCGCGGGATTTGTCCTGATAGCGTGCTTTATTTTCAAGCTTTACCTATTTATATTTGATAAATACAGCCGCAAAGAGGTCGTGAGTATCGTTGATTTTTTTAATCCCAAAGTCTGGATAGCGCAGATAAAATACTATCTGTTTTTGGGCCCGCACCCGCATCTAAAGGGCGTTTATAACCCGCTTCAGTTTGCGTCGTATTTTTTCTTTTATTTGGTGCTTTTTCTGATCTGCCTAACGGGCCTAGTACTCTACGTCCACGTCTATCACGAGGGGCTTGGCGGGCTACTTTACGAGCCGATGAGGCAGTGCGAGGAGCTCATGGGCGGGCTAGCAAACGTCCGCACGATACACCGCATCTGCATGTGGATCATCATGGTTTTTGTCGTGGCGCACGTGTATATGGCGGTATTTAACGCTGTAAAAGGCAAAAACGGAGCTATGGACGCCATCGTAAGCGGCTACAAATACGTAAAAGACGAGCACTGATGCGCGTTTTGGTGCTAGGTATCGGCAACGTGATGTTTGGCGACGAGGGCGTTGGGGTGCATTTTGTAAAAATGATGGAGCGAAACTACAAATTTAGCCCTAAATCCTCGGCTAAATTTGACTCCGCTTTAAATTTGGACGGTAAATTTAGCTCGTCAAATTTGGATGGTGCGAACTCAAATTTAAGCGGCGATATGGCTCGTCGAGGCGGCTCCAAATTTAACGCAGACGGCGCAAATTTGGAGCTAAGATTTATCGACGGCGGCACGCTAGCTATGGCGCTCACGCCCGTTATCGCTTGGGCGGATGTTATGATAGTCGCTGACTGCATCAGCGCTGAGAGCAGCGAGACGGGGGATGTGTATTTTTTTGGTTACGAGCAGATGCCACCTGCCGTCTCGTGGAACGGCTCCGCGCACGAGGTTGAGATGCTTGAAACATTGCGGCTGATGGAGCTTGCGGGCGATTTGCCGCGGACTAAAATTTTAGGTATCGTGCCAAAGCGTATCGAGCCTATGAGCTTTGAGCTCTCCGCGCAGGTGCAAGAGGGGGCAAATTTGATGGAAAAGACGCTTTTAAACGAGCTTTTGCAGCTTGGATTTAACTACGAAAAGATCGCAAATTTTAGCGTCTGCGATATCGCTTTAGAGTTTTCAAAAAAGGGCGCGATATGATTTTAGCTTACGAGTTTGACGGCGCGAGCGAAAATTTCGCGTTTTTTCTTAAATTTTACGCGCAAAAAAGCGGGTTAAAATTTAGCATTAAAAAGGAGCTAGACTTAACGACGCTTTATGCAAAAGGCTCGCAAGAGGAGCTTTTGGCGTTTTCTGATTTGCTCTCTAGCTCGCTTCCTCACAGCGTGTTTTTGCGAGGTTCAAAGGTTTATGCGAGCCAAAATTTACCAGGCGGCGAAACGAGCGAACCACAAAACACAC
>NZ_CALKTQ010000137.1 GCF_937997465.1 uncultured Campylobacter sp.
GATATAACGCATAGTTTTATCGATGGAGAAAATTTCTAGCTGCGTTAAAGACGCTCGCGAGGCAAGCTCTAAATCAAATTAAAATTTGACTTCGGCCGAAAGCATAAACATCCTGCTCTCGCCCAGGCTTAGCCCGTTAGCTACGCCAAGAACGCTAGCGCTGGTGCCTGCACCGTCGGCGCTTGCAGGATACATGCCCGCCCAGTATTTTTTGTTAAATACGTTATTTACGTTAAATCGCAAAGTGGTTTGTTTGCCCAGCATCGCGCGACTAACGTATCTCACGCCAAGATCCGTGACGAAAAAGCTAGGCGTAGCCTGAGTGTTTAGATCGTCGATGTACATCTTGCTCGTGTAGTGAAAATTTGCGCTAAACGCGAGCTTTTCGGTATTTGGCACGACGTAGTCAAATAGCAAATTCGAGTTTAGTTTAGGCACGCCGTTTACGACTTTGCCGTTTGCGCCTTTTAGTAGCGGGTCTTTAAATTTAGAGTTTATCAGCGTAAAGCCGCCTAGAACGCTTAAATTTGACGTGATTTTGCCGCCGCTCATAAACTCAAAGCCAGTATTTACCTGCTCGCCTTGGACGTCGTATCTGCCGTTACCGCCGACATAGGCGATAGGGCGCTGTATCCTAAACACCGCCGTGCTAAAGTCGATTTCGTTTATGCGAGCTTTGGCGCCTATTTCGTATTGTTTCGAGCGATACGGTTTTAGCACGCTAGTCGTGCCGTCGGTGTTCGTGCCACTGCCGCCTTGTTGCAAGCTATCGGCAAAGGTAATATAGGTGCTCACGTTTTCAACAGGTTTATATACCAGGCTCGCGCCGTAGCTAAGGCCGGATTCGTCGTATTTGGTCACGATAGGTTTTAGCTGTCTTTGCGTAGCGGTTATGGCCGGACGAGTGCGCTCTTTTATCCAGCTGTTTGAGAGGCTTAGTAGCAAGCTAAAGTTATCATTTATCGTGATATCGTCTAGCACGGAGATATTTTTCATATCGGTCGTACTGAGTTTATATAAATTTGAGCCTTTTTTAGAGTTTGGATGCG
>NZ_CALKTQ010000138.1 GCF_937997465.1 uncultured Campylobacter sp.
GGGCAAAATCGTCGAGGAGAGCGAGCCCGAGGCATTTTTCACGCATCCAAAAAGCGAACGCGCGAAGAAATTTTTAAATTTGTTTTCGTTTTAGGGGCTTAAATTTGACGTTTTTTAGGCTAAATTTGAGAGCTTTTCATCAAATTTAGCTTTTAAACCTTATGTCTTTACCATTTAACCAACTTAAATTTATAGCTCTACTTTAACTCAAATTTACTCACAATAACCCGCTCAAATTTAATCCGCTAGCCATTTCTTAAATTTAAAATTAAATTTGCAAATTTATATTGAGTAAATTTTTCACTCCATTTTAAATCTAGCGTTACGTTTTTAAACAAAATTTGATTATTCTCTGCGCCAGCCATCCAAAAAAGTACAAATTTAGTCGCATTTTAGCCAAGCTTTTGTATATTTTGCGCACTTTATTTTAAAGGAGAAAGAATGAGAAAACTTCTGTTTTCATTTTTGGCAACATTCGCCGCCGTCTTTCTAACGGGTCAGGCTAATTTGCAGGCTGCCGAAGCGGACGCTTTGGCTAAAATCAAAGAGCGCGGATACGTGCGCGTGGGCGTCTTTAGCGACAAACCGCCGTTTGGCTACGTCGATAAAGAGGGCAAAAACCAAGGCTACGACATATACTTTGCCAAACGAATCGCAAAGGATTTGCTGGGCGACGAGAGCAAGGTCAAATTTGAGCTCGTAGAAGCAGCGGGCCGCGTAGAGGTGCTAGTAGCCGACAAAGTCGACATCACTTTGGCAAATTTCACCAAAACCCCTGAGCGTGCTAGAGTCGTTGATTTCGCGCTTCCGTATATGAAAGTGTCGCTAGGCGTAGTTAGCCCGGACGGTGCAGTCATAAAAAGCGTGGACGAGCTAAAAGGCAAAAAACTAATCGTCAATAAAGGCACGACCGCGGATGCGTATTTCACGAAAAATCACCCTGACATCGAGCTTATAAAATACGACCAAAACACCGAAACCTTCGCCGCTCTGGTAGATAAAAGAGGCGCGGCGCTGGCGCACGATAACGCGCTACTTTTTGCATGGGCTAAAGAAAATCCTGGCTTTACCGTCGGTATCGAGGCTCTAGGCGAGGTCGACGTCATCGCGCCTGCGGTCAAAAAAGGCAACAAAGCGCTACTTGAGTGGCTAAATAACGAGATCATTGAGCTTGGCAAGGAAAATTTCTTCCATAAAAACTACGACGCCACGCTAAAACCTATCTACGGCGATAGCGTAAATCCGGAATCTCTTGTCGTCGAAGGCGGCAAACTATAAATATAATTAAAAGAAGGATTTGGCCTATTGTATTGGCTTAAATCCTTTTTATGATTTCATCTGCTATTTTTGAAGCTCTTTTATTAATAAATTTATCAAAATCATCATCCATTATTCCAAAATCATCCAAATCTATTAAATGTGTTTTTAATGCCTCTTTCAAGTCTTTATTTTGTTTTTTAAAATCACTCATATATTTACTAGGGTTTTTATCTTTAATAATAACTTTATTCAAGTAGTCATCAACAAAAGTTATATTTGCCAAAGCATTCGCGTATTCATCGTTTTTAACTTTTTTTAAATATGCTTTTGGAAAGAAGTGATGATAATTTTTGGATGTTGCTATGCTAAGAAATGAATTATCTAATCTAACCTTTGAATTATCACTAAACTTTTTTGGCTCAAAGTATGCTAAAATACATAAAACTGCTTTATCAAAAGCATTTGATGCAGAAAAATCCTCTTTTAAAATCTTAACAAAATATTCTTTTGTTTGATTCTCTAGAGGCAATTCCTTATCAAAATCAATCTCCATATTATTTTTTATCTTTTCAATAATTTTTATATCAGAATTTAATTTTGTTTCTACTGATGATGAAAATCTCCAACTAATCGCACTCCTAAAAAAATATTTTTCAAGTTGTCGAATTTGTAAATTTGTTGGCTGTCTTTTTTTGTTTATTATATAAAAATATGCAATAGGAACTATCAAAGCGTAGTATGGCAAAATCTTTGAAACTTCTATTCTAAAATAATCTCTTATTTTGTCTATTGCCAATTTTAAACATTCTATCGCACTATCCCATTCTCTTATAAATTTATCTTTCGTAATCGATAATATTTCTTCTCGTTTTGAATTTTTTGAAAGCGCCAGTGACATCAATTGCAATATGATTGTCTTGTTCTCTGCGATAGTTTCGTATCCACAACCTTTTAGTTCCTCAATTAATTCTTTAAATTTTTCTTCAAGATCAAATCCGTAACTAATAATCTTATTATTTTCAATTATAGGCTCACTATAAACTTTTGCATTCATTATTTCAAACAAAGTTAATTCTTTGCCGCTAACATTTATTCTAGTAAAAATATCAGCTATTTTCTCTAAAGGCTGATTTTCTATTTATATGGTAGAAAATTCATAATTCTGTATA
>NZ_CALKTQ010000139.1 GCF_937997465.1 uncultured Campylobacter sp.
GATGTATTTTTGGCTCGGGTCTTGTTTTACGAAGTACTTATCCTTTGGGCTGCGACCCGTAAAGATGCCCGTGTCCACCATAAAGGTGCCGTTACTGCTAACGCGTCCCTCGCCCATCGCTTTTTCAAGCTCAAAAAGCTCGTCGTAGCTTAGGTTGTGGTTGATTTTTTTGATGTCTTTAAGACCTAGTTTTTCTATTTCGTTTACCATTTTTCTTCCTTATTTTGGATTAAATTTTCGCTAAAATTTGACCGTTTGCCACGGTTTGCCCCTGCTGTACCTCGATAGACGTTACCAGCCCGTCTTTTGGAGCGTTTACGTCTATTTCCATCTTCATGGCCTCTAGCACGAACATCCTTTGTCCCTTTTTCACGCTATCGCCCACTGCGACTAGGATTTTAAACACGTTTCCAGGAAGCGTGCTTTTCACCGGCTCGCCGCTACCGCCGGTCGTTTTAGCCGGAGAGAGCTCCGGAGGCGGCATGTGCGCTACGCTTGCTGGTTTTACGCTTTTTATCTCGGCTTTGCCGTCAGCGTCTGCGACCTCGACGTCAAATTTTTTGCCGTTTACGGTGACGCTGTATTTTTCGTTTATCGGAGTTTTCGCACGCGAGGTCGGTGCGCTCGTTTCGCCTGCGTTTGCGGATTTTTTTCGGATATTTACCTTGCCTTCGCCTTTTAAAAACGCTATGCCTTTTTCCTTGCACGCCGCAGCGATAAAGATATTTTCCTCGCTAGGCTCGATGCCCTCCTTTTTGAGTAGCTCGCGCGTAAATTTAAGCGACTTGCTCTCGTCTTTATCCGCAATATCCATGGCGTGCTCTTTGGTCGGCTTTAAATTTAGCTGCTCGCTAGCTAGTTTAACCACGCTCTTATCTGGCTCCACAGGCGTTTTGCCGAAGTAGCCTAGTACCATTTTGCCGTAGCCCTCGGCGATCTTTTTCCACGGGCCAAACATCACGTTGTTAAACGCCTGCTGGAAATAAAACTGACTCACAGGCGTCACGCTCGTGCCGTAGCCGCCCTTTTGTACGACTTCGCGCATGGCAAGGATGACTTCTGGAAATTTATCCAAGATATTATTATCACGCATCATTTGGGTGTTTGCCGTTAGCGCGCCGCCTGGCATCGGGCTAAACGGGATGAGCGGGCTAACCTGCACGGCCTCTGGCGGCAGGAAATAGTCTTTCAAGCATTCACCCAGCACGCTTTCATATTTTAAAATTTTCTCTACATCAAGTCCGCCCAGATCGTAGTTTTTACCCTTAACGGCATGCAGCATCGTTAGGATATCTGGCTGGCTGGTGCCGCCGCTAACGGGGCTTGCGGCTAGATCTATACCGTCTGCTCCGGCTTCTAGAGCGGCCATATAGCATGCGACGCTAACGCCTGCAGTTTCGTGAGTGTGGAGTCTTATGTGGGTATTTTGCGGGAGGAGTTTGCGAGCCATTTTGATGGTCTCATATACTTTTTGCGGACTGGAGGTGCCGCTGGCGTCTTTGAAACAAACGCTGTGATACGGGATGCCCGCGTCTAAAATTTCGCGCAAAATCCGCTCGTAAAACGCCACGTCGTGCGCGCCCGAACAGCCCGCGGGCAGATCCATCATCGTGACGACCACTTCGTGCTTTAAGCCGTGATGAGCGATACGTTCGCCAGAAAATTTTAAATTTTCCACGTCGTTTAGCGCGTCGAAGTTTCGTATCGTGGTCGTGCCGTGCTTTTTAAAGAGCTTTGCATGCAGATCGACTAGCTCGCGGCTGCCCGTATCTAGCGTCACGGTATTTACGCCGCGGCTTAGAGTTTGCAGGTTTGCTTCAGGTCCGACCGTTTCGCGAAATTTATCCATCATCGCAAACGCGTCTTCGTTCAAATAAAAATAAAGGCTCTGAAACCGCGCCCCGCCGCCAAACTCAAAGTGCGTTATACCAGCCTCTTTAGCCGCGCTAACCGCGGGCAAAAAATCAGCCATCGCCACGCGCGCGCCGAAAACCGACTGAAAGCCGTCTCTAAAGGTAGTGTCCATAACGTCTATAAATTTTTTCGCCATTTTGCCGCCTTGTCAAATTTCAAAATCGTGCTAATTTTACCTAGTTTTAGATTAAGTGGATATAATAAAATCAAAGCATTATCACAAAAATGTTTAACGAGGGGAGCAAATGCAAGAGCGCACGCTAGAAGAGCTTTATAAAAAGCTAAAAGAATTTGATAGATTAGCGGATAAAGAAGAGTTTTTGTTTGACGAGATAAGAGACGCCGTAGAGGCGCAGGATTTGGCGTTTGCCGCGCAAATTTGCGACTTTGTACTAAACGACGAATTTGAAAAATTCGGCGCGTTTCTAAGAACCAGAGCGCTAATGTGGCTCACGGACTATATCGTGCAAAATTCAAAAGAAAGCGAGAGCGAATACCCAAATTTTGACGACTTTGTAGACTGCCTGTGGAAATTTAAATGGATCGTCTCGGGCGTCGCTCAAAGCTCTGTGATAGAAAAGGAGCTCATAGACGAGGCAAACGAAGCTATGCTGTTTTACTACGAGCGCATGGAGCTCTCGCTGGCTGCCTACTACAAGGCTTTGATGAATCAAAACATAGACATGGGCGACGCTAGAGAGGCGAAGGCAAGCTACGAACTATGGAAAAAGCTCGCCAAAGACGATATGGCCGACTGCGAAGCGTGCGAGGCATCGGGTGAGATCGCCTATTTAAATTTTGCCGGCGAGCATGCAGCGGCACTGGAGCTTGCCGCGCCGATACTCTCAGGCGAGCTAACCTGTGCCGAGGTGCCTCACACGACCTACACGCCGATACTTTTTAGCATGATAAAAACGGGCAAGATAGAAGAGGCAAAAGCCCTGCTGCCAAAGGCCGCGGCGACGATCGAGTCAAATCCTCGCGTCATAAACATGGTCGCCCCGCTCATCGAGATCGCCGTTAGGCTAGATGAGCGCGAGACGGCGCTAAACTTAGCGCGCAAGCACTCTGCGGCAATCCTTGAGGGCAACGACAATCTAAACGACCTGCGATTTTTCATCGCAGTTAGCGCGTTTGGCGACGAAAACGACTACAAAACGGCTTTGGAGCTGGCGGGCAAATTTGACGCCAGAAACGGCAATACCTACTACTCTGACTACCTGAACGAATTTTACGCTGAGTTTGGTTTTTAGCTTTTGCAGGTTAAATTTTATGGATAAATTTGGCAAATTTGACCGAGATAAATTTAGCAAATTTTACTCGCCGAGACCAGCATCTCGACGATAGTAAATTTGGCTTGGTTAATTTTAGGTTTTTTGCTTCATGTAAAAGAGATGGAGGGGGGGGTGGATGGCGCTCTGTTGGCAACTCCCAAAGGGAGTGCAAGCGCAAAGTGAGGTAAAACCGAAGCAAAAGAGCTCCTTAGCAATTTATCTGTTTTCTTTTCTTTGGGAGAGGAAGGGGCTCTACTTACGGTCTGCTTGCAGCTACGAGCGAAGCAAAGTAGAGCGTCGCCTTCCTTTGCTTCGGCTTTACCTCGCAACTGCAAAGCAGACTCTCTCCCATGCCCTCTCCAACCCCACTGCACGTGAGAGGTTGCTGCACTACGTGCAGGTTTAATTTCAGCGCTTACGCGCTTCAAATTTTAAATTTGCATTTTCAAGATGCAGATCTCGGTGGGTAAAATTTACAAATTTGACTTCAAATTTGATCGCAAAAAAGATAAGGCGAAGTATCGCGAGATGATTTTTCGAGTTTTGAAGCAAAATTGAGCGTGCGCTAGGCATATAGCCTGCGGAGCGAAAATTTTGCAAAATCTCGGAAAAGCGCTCGCGAGACAAGCCGCAACAAGAAATTTACAATTTTATTCGCTCGGCTTAGTTAGCTCATAGGAGAAATTTATCTTCTTGCTCTCATTTGGCTTAAGCGCAAATTTCCACGTTACCTTACCGTCTTTGCCGATTTCGTTTTCTTTCGGGTCGTTTTTCACGCTCACGCTTACGCTCTCATGCGTGCTAACTGGCGCTTGCTCCTCCAAAACCACGTCCCACGCGAGTTTTGAGCCGTTTTTGATGCTAAATTTATATCCGCGCGAGATCTTATTTTTCGAGCCGAAAAACGACTCTTTCGTATGTTCACCGTTGGCTTCTTTTTTCACGCTAACAAGCTCGTTTTTGCCAAAAAACTCCTTTGCATCCTCGCCCGCGGCGTAGCCTACGTACCTTTTGCCGATATTTATACCGTCAATCTTAAACTCGCTTTGCGCGCTCTCTATACTACGCTCGGGCTTAAACGCGGCTCTAACAAAAGCGCCCGCACTGCCGTAGCCGTCGATCACGAGGTCAAATTTAGCATCCAAACTCTGCTTGTCGTAGGCAAAATCAGCCGTTTCGTCCGCTTTTAGACTCACGCCCTCGATGCGCCATGCGTTTGCGAGCGCGTTTTGCTCGTTGCTCGACTGCACGTCTTTGACGCTATTTTTCTTTGCGGGCGCCCTTGCCACGGCCATATCGGCGCTCGCCTCCATCATCGGCGCGGCTGCTAGCGGCATCATATTTCGCGGCGCCGGTTTGCCTTCGTAGCGCGGATAAAATGGCGCGGGGGTCAAATTTGACGAGTAGTAAAACGGATAAAGCGCGATCGTAAGGGAGTTTAGATCGATACCTAAAGGATTTGTCATGGTCAAATTTTGCGAGATTTCGACCTTGCCTTTTGCGACGTCGGCATGGATTTTATTTTTCAAATTTACGCTAACGCCCACGGGATAGGAGATCTTGACCTGTTTTGGGTCGCATTCGAATTTCAAATCAAGCTTTTGGAAATTTTTAACCTCGGCCGCGTTCATTTTCTTTTTCAGCTCGTCTATTTGCTTTTTGGTTTGCGAAATTTGGGCTAGATTTTTTAGCACGGCTTCGTAAAATTTATCGCCGTCGGCGTCCAAATTTGCGACGCTTTGCTCTTTAAAGGCCGGAAAATTATTTAAAAAAGCGTTTTTGGAATTTAGTGCGTTTAGCTTGTCGTTTAGCTCCTCAAGCTCTTTTTCGTTTTGCTTAAATTTAGCGTAGGCCTCGTTTTCTGCGGGCTTTGCTTCGTTTAAATTTAGACTTAGAAGCTCGCACGACGCAGCCACGTCGATATCCTCAAGCCCGACGAAATCGGGCAAATTTAGGCTAAATTCGCTTTTTTGGTCGGTGAAGTTTTGATGGATAAATGAGGCGTTTTTGTAGATTTCTATCAGGTTACTTTCGGCGCTCGCTATCAGCGCAAACGCCGAAACTAAGGCTATCTCTCTCATTTTCTCTCCTTTGGGTAAATTTAAGAGATTATAGCCTTACAAAGATAAATTTTAGCCTAGCAAGATGATCGTAAAGATGATCAGAACTAAAATTTGTATCGCGATAAAGGGCACCACGCCGCGGTAGATGTCGGACGTCTTGACCTCTGCCGGCGCCACGCCTTTTAGATAAAAGAGGCTAAAGCCAAACGGAGGAGTGAGAAACGAAGTCTGTAAATTCATCGCGATAACGATGGCGAAATATAGCGGATTTATGCCTAAATTTACGGCAATCGGCGCCAAGATCGGTAGCACGATATACGAAATCTCGACGAAGTCTATAAAAAATCCTAGCGCAAAAATCGTAATCATCGCTAAGATAATAAAGCCCCATTTTTCTCCCGGCAAACTAGACATCACTTCTTCAACTATCTCGTCGCCGCCGGTGTAGCTAAACACCATCGAAAATGCTGTCGCGCCGATAAGGATAGTAAAGACGACGGCCGTAGTTTTGACGCTCTCTTCGAGCGCTTCTTTTAGCATTTTAAACGAAAAAGTCCTGTAAAAAAGCGAAAGCACGATCGCGCCCACGCAGCCAAACGCCGAGCTCTCCGTCGGCGTAGCGATGCCTTCAAATATCGAACCAAGCACCAGCACGACGAGCACCAACGGCGGCAAAATCGCAAGTATAGCGTTTAAAATTTGCTTTGATTTAGGCACGTCGCTTTCGACGACGACCGGCGGCGCGTAGTCCTTTTTCACGTAAGAGATGATAAGGATATAGGCTATATATGCGCCCACGAGCGCAAGACCCGGATATATCGCCTCGCGGAAAAGATCGCCGACTGGCACCGTAAAGACGTCGCCAAGAATAATAAGCACAATGGAAGGCGGGATGATCTGTCCAAGCGTTCCCGAAGCGCAGATAGTGCCGCAGCCTAGAGCTTTGTTGTAGTTGTACTTTAGCATCACGGGTAGGCTCATAACGCCCATAGCTACGACGCTAGCGCCCACAACGCCCGTAGATGCGGCTAATAGCGCGCCCACTAGCACGGTACTGATCGCCACGCCGCCGCGAATCTCGCCGAATAAAAACGCCATAGACTCGAGCAATCTCTCGGCCAGCTTGGTCTTTTGTAAAATAATGCCCATAAAAACGAAAAGCGGCACGGCGATGAGGATTTTATTTTCCATTATCGAGTAGATGCGGTAAGGCATGAAGTTAAAGGTCTCTTTAAAAATCTCAAGCCCGCCCATAAAGCCGTTACCGTCGCCAAAGCTCTCGACCATACCGCCGATGAGTCCGAAAATAACGGCTATCGCGCCAAAGGTAAATGCGACGCTAAAGCCGATAGCAAGCATAAAAAGCGCGGCTAAAAACATTACTATGCCGGTCATTTTCCCTCTCCTTGTTGCGCGGTTTTGCTTAAATTTGCGTCAAATTTGCCCGTTTCGCTTAAATTTGAACGAGCGTCCAGATAGACGTTTAGCCACTTTATAAAGTAGCCGACGCTAAAAAATATAAGTAGCCAGAAGCTAAACGGGATAAAGGCCTTGATAACCCAGCGATACGGCAAACCGCCCGGATCTGCGCTACCCTCGCCGCTCTCGTACGCCTCCACGACGTAGTCCCAGCTCAGCCACGCGACCAAAAGCGCAAGCGGCAGGATAAAAAGGATAACGCCCGCCATATTTATGAGCGCCCTTTTCTTTACGCTCATCTTTTCGTAAAATATATCCACTCGCACGTGTGCGTCGTCTTTTAGCGCGTAGCTCATGCCAAGCAGGATAATGATGCTAAAAAAGTGCCACTCAAGCTCTTGAAGGCCTACGTTGCCGTATTTGAAAAAATATCTCGCCGTGACGTTAAAAAAAACGTCCGCGATCATCAAAAACATCACAAAGATACAGACGTAGCCCACGACATTGCCGACTTTATCGAAAAACCTCTCTACTTTTTTTAAATTTCGTTCCATTTAACTCCCCAAAATTTGTCTTATCATTATCGCCAAAATGCAAATCGGCGCGACGAATCGCAGTAAAAAATACCAAATTTCAAAAACCGCCCTACCCATATACGGTAAAAATAGCTCCTCTAGGCTGCCTCTTTTCATCGCGTAGCCGACAAATACCGCTATCACGATACCGCCCAGCGGCAGCATGATATTTGAGCTAAGATAGTCCAAAACGTCGAAAAATCCCTTGCCGAAAAAGGTGAGCGCGTCTTTAAATTCTGCGATGTTTGAAAGCGCGCAAAGCGTGCCCAGGCAGTAAACGCAAACGCCTACGATTGCGATAGCGCCCAGGCGAGGGATCTTAAACTCGTTGATGAGATAAAAAACGAGCGGCTCGACCATCGAGATAGCCGACGTAAGCCCCGCAAAAATAAGCGCGGTAAAAAATGTAAAGCTTAAGACGTTTCCCATCGCCCCTAGCTTAGCAAACAGCGTAGGCAGCGATATAAATGCAAGCCCCACGCCCTGGCTAGGCTGCTCGCCGTACTCAAAAACGAATGTAAAAACAATAAGCCCAATGACGACGCTAACGATGATGTTTAGCGCGACGACGTAGAGCGAAGAGGTGAAAAGATTGGTCTTGTCATCTAGACTCACCGAATACGTCGCGATCGCGCCGATACCAACGCACATCGTAAAAAACGCTAGCCCAAGAGCTACAAACACCGCCTCGCTCGTAATCTTAGAAAAATCGGGCACTAGCAAAAACTCCGCCGCCTGCGAAAATCCGCCCATCTGCATCGAGTAAATCAGCATAAAAATAAGCAGTAAAAAAAGCGTCGGCAAAAGCCATAAATTTATGCGCTCGATACCGCCTTTTATGCCCTTTGAGAGGATGAAAAAATAGGCCGCGAACGCAATACTAAAGTATAAAATTTGACCCGAGATGTCAGAGCTTATAAATTTGCCGAAATTTTCGCCCGAAACCGCGATACTTTGCGGAAGCTCGCCAAGAGATAAGACCGAATACCTAATAACCCAGCCGATGATGACCGTATAAAACGACGCGACCAAAACGCCCGTTATCATTATGACGCCGGCGTAGCCCCAAAATTTGCCGTTTTTAGGAGCAAGCGAGCGAAAGGCGTTAACGGGATCGGCGTTTGAAATTTTACCCATCGCCATCTCGGCAAAAAATATACTAAGCCCGACCGCAACGGCAAAAACAAGATACAAAAGCACGAACGCCGAGCCGCCGTTTGCGCCGACCATGTATGGAAATTTCCACGCATTGCCAAGTCCGATAGCAGCGCCCACGATGGATAATATAAATCCGATTTTAGAAAATTTATCGCTTGCCACGCTTAGCCCCTTAGCGCATTTATCGTGATGATGACGATGCTGATGGGAGCTACGAATCTAATCATAAAATACCAAATTTCAAAAACCGCCCTGCTCATATACGGCCCAAAAAGTATGTAAAGCGCGTCTTTTTTGATCACAAAGCCGACGAAAATCGACACTGTGATACCGCCGATTGGCATGATGATGTTTGAGCTGAGAAAATCAAGGCAGTCAAAAAAGCTCTTGCCAAAAAATACCAAATTTTCTTTAACGCCATCTATGCTTGAAAGTATGCACAAAATGCCCATGCAGTAGATAAAAGCGCCAATTAGCGCGAGGGCTTTTTTACGAGAAAAGCCAAACTCGCGGATGAGATAGTGCGTGAAAGGCTCCAGCATCGAGATGGCCGAGGTAATGCCCGCAAAAAGCAGTGCCGAGAAAAATGCAAACGCAAGCACGTGTCCGAGCGTGCCCAGCTTCGCAAATAGCGTCGGCAGCGAGATAAACACTAGTCCCACGCCCTGACTAGGCGTCGCGCCAAACTCAAATACAAAGGTAAAAATAACAAGTCCCATCAAAATACCCATCACGACGTTTATCACGACGATGATGATCGAGGAACTAACTAAATTCGTATTATCAGGCAATGACGCGGAGTAAACGATAATAACGCCAACGCCCAAAGATAGCGTAAAAAACGCGAGTCCAAGCGCGGTAAGAATGCTACTTACGCCCAGTTTTGAAAAATCGGGAACCAGCAAAAATTTAGCCGACTGCACGAAGCCGTCCATCGTAAACGAGTAGCTAAGCATGATGATAAGTAAAATAAGAAGCGAAGGCATCATCCATACGTTTACGCGCTCGATGCCGCTTTTTATGCCTTTTGAAACGATAAAAATGCAGAGAAAAAATACGATCGTGAAGTAAAAAATTTGAGACGCGGCGTCGTTAGCGTAAAAGCTGCCGAAAATTTTCTCCGAAGCCTCGACATCCTTTGGCAGCTCGGTTATTACCATAACTGCGTATTTTAGTATCCATCCGATGATGACCGTGTAAAAAGAGGCGATGATGATCGCGCCTATCATCGTAAAACCCGCAAATTTCCATGCTTCTTTATGCTTTGGTGCAAGTTTTTTAAAGGCATTTACGGGGTCGGATTCGGAAAGCTTACCGATAGCTATCTCGCCGAAAAATATCGCAAGTCCGATAAAAAACGTCATAAAAAGATACAAAAGCACGAAGGCCGAACCGCCGTTTTGGCCGACTAAATACGGGAATTTCCACGCATTTCCAAGCCCCACCGCAGAGCCCGCGACGGCTAAGATAAAGCCGATTTTAGAAAATTTATCCTGCGCCAAATTTAACCTTAGTATTTAAAATTTCAGAAGCGAGGCTAGCATAAAAAAGCTTTTAAAATTCTAATTTTTAAATAAATTCGTAGAAAAACGAAACATCGCTGAAATTTTTTGTAAATTTGTAGCACTACAGGGCGGCAAATTTGACGAGTAGAAATTTTATGAAAATTTTTCTCGGTTTTAAGTAACTCAAAGCTAAATTTTTATAAAATGCGCTCTCAAAGCTTCAAAGTAGGGGTCTGATCCGAAATGGCTTAAATTTACAAGGAGACTTTATGAAAAAAGTTGTTTTCTTAATGATGGCTTTTGCTAGTTTCGCGTTTGCGGACGGCGGCGAAATGCTAAAATCTTACTCTGTTCTTGCAGCAGCAGTTGGTCTAGGCCTAGCGGCTCTTGGCGGCGCTATCGGTATGGGAAATACCGCATCTGCGACAATCTCAGGCACAGCTAGAAACCCTGGCGTAGGCAGCAAGCTAACTACGACGATGTTCGTTGCTCTTGCGATGATCGAAGCTCAAGTTATCTACGCGCTAGTTATCGCGCTAATCGTTCTTTACGCAAACCCAATGTTATAATCTCGGGCGGGTTCATCCCGCTCTTTGCTTCTTTTTAATCTACGTGCGACCTTGGTGGAACGGTAGACACGCTACTTTGAGGTGGTAGTGCCGAAGGGTGTGCGAGTTCAAATCTCGCAGGTCGCACCATAATTCTTATTTAATTCCAACAAAAATCTTCCAAGCCATCAATGATTTTCCAACTTCAAAAACACTGATTACATCAAAACAAGTCGATATTATTCGCTAGAATCATGTTCTTGCACTAGTGTCTCCCATTACCCCTAAAGAGTCAAATTTGCTGCGAATACTCAAAATACTTGAGATTGCTTTGGTACTGCATTTCTCATAAGAAGCGAATCGCATCTTTACATAGCAGACCAGCACAACCAAATTTAAAAGGAAGTTTTTGCAAAATTTGAAATAGTTTTTACTAAGTTTTACCGCTTATAAGCTTCTCGAATAACCACAAAAATAAATTTAAGTTTTAAAATCGATAAAAAAGTAGCCGTCTAGCAAGATAAATTTAATCCTCTATTGCTAGTATCTAAATTTAAAAACAAGTGCAAAACGATAAGGAATGAAATAAAAATCTAAAATTTAATCAGCAAGCGCCCGAAGTCAGTCACAAAATTAAAAAAGCAACCGACCTCTTATAAAAGGCCAGTCACTTAAATTTACCTCGGAGCCAAACGTCAAATTTAAAAATTTGGCTACGAACTGTGTCCTACATAAAGACTGGTATCGTCGTATTTTTAAGGAAATACCTCGAAGTACCGCTCAAAAATATCTCCAAAAAGCCGTTTTCGCCGTATCTGCCCGCTACGATAAGATCAAATCCGCCCTCTTTAGCGCTTCGCAGCAATGCCTCGCCCGGTACCGAAGTCGTGCTCACGACCTCGTAAGTCGCCTGTATGTCGTGCAGTTTTAGGTACTCTTCTAGCTTTTTTAGATTTTCCTCTGCGCTACCGTCGCCAGAGTGCGGCATGCAAGTGATACAATGCACTTTTTTAGCTTTTTTTAGCAGCTCGATCGAGCTGCTCACGGCGCGAGAGTTTTGCGTCGAGCCGTTCCAGCTAACTAGGATATTGTCGGCCTTAAAGCTCGTTATGCGCCTTGGTATTGTGATAGCCGTTTTGCCGCTTTTTAGCACCGCTGCTTCAAAAGTGCCGGTGATCTTACCGTCAAGCGGTACTGCGGCAACTACCATATCGCAAAATTTAGACTCCTGTTCGACCACTACGCTTCGCTTGCCGCTTTTAGTAACAAATTTAGCCGTCGTTTTGCCTTCGATCGGCTCGTCGCTAACCTTAACATCAAGCTCTTCGCAAAGTTTATGAAAAATAGTCTCATTGCGTTCGTGTTCGACGCCAAGCTCAGCTTTCGCCGCCTTCAAAAACTCATCGTAAAGAACTCCGCCCCTAAGCGTCATTTTCATATTATAAACAACGCCTGGATCTAGCTGGCAAGCCAAAATCTCGATGTGGCTATTAAAATGCTTAGCGACCAGTAAAGCCCCTCTGATACGCTCTTTTACGTCGTCGCCCGCGCCGATTGGGAAAAATATTTTTTTATACTGCATCGGTTCTCCTTTAAATTTATTGCGCTAGAGAAAGGGAAATTTTGTGCCCTTTTTGCTCGCTGATTTTTACTTTGACCTTATCGCCGGCTTTTAGAGGCGTTTTGATCTTTGAGATATGCAAAAGCCCGTCCACGCCGCCCGGAAGCCCGATAAAAGCGCCAAATTCTACTACGCTTTTTACCTCGCCCTCAAATTCGTCTCCGATATTAAACTCAGGCGTCTTGTGAGGTTTGCCGTCTCTGCCGCCTCTTTTGCCGCCAAAGCCCTTGCCGCCGTCTTTTGAGACGATTTGTATGATATAGTCTTTAGCTGCATCTACGCTTGATTTTTGCGCGCCGGCGATCTTTACCTCGCCTTTTTCGCGGTCGAGGTCGATGGCGACGTCAAATTTTTCAATGATCTCTTTTATCGTTTTGCCGGCTTGTCCGATGATGTCCACGATCTTGCCCGGATCAACGCTAAAAAGCTCTAGTTTAGGCAGTATGTCTTCATTTACGGAGATATTTTCGTTTGCTTTTTCCATCAAATTTAATATATGCAGCCTGCCCTCGCGCGCCTGCAAAAGAGCCTCTTTTAGCACGTCAAGGCTGATACCGCCTAGCTTTATATCCATCTGAAGCGCGGTTATGCCGTCTTTGCTACCTGCGACTTTAAAGTCCATGTCGCCGTCGTGATCCTCTAGCCCCATGATGTCGGTTAGTACGGCGTACTTATCGCCCTCAAAAATTAACCCCATCGCGACGCCCGCGACTAGTTTTGGCGTATCGACGCCGGCAGCTCTCAGCGCTAAAGAGCCGCCGCAAACGCTAGCCATCGAGCTTGAGCCGTTACTTTCTAAAATTTCGGACACGAGTCTGATAGTATAAGGCGAATTTGCGTCGATGCTAGGCGCAAGCGCGCGTTTAGCGAGATTGCCGTGACCCAGCTCGCGTCTGCCCGGAGCCTTTAGCGGGCTAGCTTCGCCGACGCTAAAGCCCGGAAAGTTATAGTTAAACATAAATTTATCCGTCACGGCGCCTTTTTCCGTTAACATATCGTACATCTGCGCGTCGCCGTCGGTGCCTAGAGTCGCGACTACTAGAGCTTGCGTCTGGCCGCGGGTAAAAAGGCAGCTGCCGTGAGCGTTTGGCAGGATATTCGTCTCGATGCTAATCGGGCGAACCTCCTTAAGCCCTCTGCCGTCGGCGCGAACGCCCTCGTTTATGATCTGCTCGCGGACGATTTTTTTCTTAAATTTAGCTAGGACGTTAGAGACGACCTCCTCCCCCCAGCCCTCTTTTTGAGCTACTTCATCGGTCAAAATTTGCTTAGCAATCTTGGTTAGTTCGCTAGCACGCTCGCTTTTGGCCATCTGATTTATCGCGGCTTTTACGTCATTTTTATAAAATTCGTTTAGATAAACGGCAACGCTCTCGTTTTCAATCTCGGGTTTTAACTCGAGCTGTGCGTCTTCTTTTTTATGCTGGCTAAATGCCTCTTCATAAGCGTTTGAGGCGCGAAGTATAGCCTTGCCCGCCTCTGCAATCGCCTCCACGATGAGATCTTCGCTAAATTCGTTCATGTCCTGCATCGCTATCACGCCGCCGCCTAAATTCGGATCCATCATAGGATCTAGCGCGATAGGCATTATTTCGTCTTTTTCAGTCGCAATACTTCTCATCTCGATCATCAAAAGCTCGTCTTTTACGCCCGCAACATAAAGATCCAGGGCAGAAGTTTTTAGCTCGGAGTTGCTAGGATTTATTACGAATTTATTATCTATATATCCCACGCGAACGCCGCAAACGGGCGCATTTACCGGAATGTCGCTAAGATAGAGTGCTACCGAAGCCGCATTTAGAGCGACAACTTGCAAATCAACCTCGGGATCGCAAGATAGCACCATAACGACGATTTGCGTCGGATATGCATAGCCTTTTGGAAAGAGCGGACGAAGCGAACGGTCGATGATACGAGAAGTTAGTGTCTCAAAATCCCCCGGCTTAGTCTCTCTTTTTACGTAGCCGCCCGGAATCCTACCCGCTGCGTACGTTTTTTCGATGTATTGCACTGTTAGCGGTAAAAAATCCTCGGTAACTTGCGTATCCTCGCGAGCGACGGTGGCCAAAACGACGGTATTTTTTACGCGCAAAAGCACCGCGCCGCTAGCTTGCTTGGCGACCTTGTTTATATCGTAAATTTCGACTTGATTATTGACTTCTATTGAATACTGCATGTCCTGATATCTCCTTGTTTTTGTAATGGTATATAAAACGGACTCTCCTCTAATATGGAAAGCACGGTTTCGGGTTTTGGTTCGATTTTGTTTTCGTAGTAAAAATCCACTTCGATAAAATTTGCGATCTTATGCACGGCGTAAATTTCATCCACCAGCGGCGCAATAGCTGCGGCGACGTCGGTAGCGATGAGCGGCGTGGCGTAGGTGACTGATTTTACTCGCTCGCGCATGAGCGTTTTTAGGCAGGTTAGCGCTGTAAGACCCGTCTCGCAGCCCTCATCGACGAGCAGGATATTTCTATCCTTTAGATCGCCGATTAAATTTCCTTTTCTAAATTTATATACGTTTTTTAGGATTTTTTCGTCATATTTGCGATCCGCCTCGCCATAAACGAAATCGTAACTAATACCAAAGCTCTTAATCAGCTCATCGTTTAGCACCACATCATCCTTTTCGCTAACCATCGCGATCTCACACTCTGGGTTATTCGGCGCAAGAATACGTTCGCAAAACAACATCTCATAGCTCAAATTTAGCCCGCGAGCCACTCTATCGACCATGATAACAGAGTCTATAGAGCTACATATTATCAGATATTCGCCTGCAACCAACTCCTTCTTGGGCAAAATTTCGAGCAACTTTTCGGCTGCTTCGAGCTGGTTTTCAAACACAAGATCCCGGTAATCGCTCATCAGCTACCTTGTGTCGTCTGTCCTACTGAAAAGTCGTAATGCACGCCGCCCATCGGATAGAAATTTATAAAGAAGTAAACACCTCTTGATTTTTTGGCGGCCGTTCCGCTCGTGGTCGTCGTAGGCTCAAGCTCCTCTTCATAGACAAACGTGTAGTTCCAGCACTTTCTGCGGTGAGAGACGCCTAGTTGCCACTGCTTGTTATAGTCGCGCTCAAGGTCATACTGAGTACCGCTAAATAGCCTATAGTTATGCGGAAGCTCGACGTAGCCGTTTAGGTGCAGATAGTTTTGCTTTTCCTGCGCATTTTTTCTTTGCATTGTGTGCCAGAGGCTAGCGCCGAATTTATCATGCGTATAGCTTGCGCCGCTTTGAACTTTTTCAAAATATTTATTTACGTGCGAATACTCAAGTCTGTTGTAAAAAGACAAATTTGGTAGCGGATACCAACCGATGATATTTTTCAAATTTGAGCGCTTATTTTCTTTAGTGTAATAACCCTGCGAAATCGTATGACGTAAAATTTTCCTACCGTCTTCGTTAAAGAAATACTGCGTCGCTCTGGCCGAAACCTCGTCTCTAGTGTGCTGAGGATTGATAAAGCTCTGATATTTTCGTCCAAGCATGTCGTAGACGTATACGTTGCCGTCATCTTCGGCCGTCTCGTATCTGTCTGGCAAGTCACCTTCATTATATGCTTTAACCACGTAATCTACGCCCAAATTTAAACTATGATAAAAGCTCTCGTAAGCCTTAGCTAGATCTGTCTGGAGAGAAAATTTATGATAGTTTTCTATATAGTTTGCGCTCCTATCCTCATCTCCTGTCGGACGGTACATTTTCTTTGCATAATCTACGTGTGTAGCGTACAAATAGTGATAATAGGAAAATTTAAGATAATCGTCCGCTAAAGGCAGATGAAATGAAACCGGCAGATTAAATTCGTACTGCGTCGCTTTTACGCCGATTTTTCTCGTGTAGTTATGCGAGTGGAGATCGACGGAGTAAAGCACGTTCGGCAGGATAAAACTATCGGTAAATTTATGATATTGAAAGCTCGGGTACTCTTGAAGCGTATCTTTATTTTCGTTCGGACTACCGATTTTTGAGGTGTCCGTGTAGTACCTCGCATATGCGCCGAAATAGTGCTTGTCGCTACTTAGAAAATAGTTTAGTTTTGAGGTTACGAGGGGGTTGTCGTCGCTACCCGAGCCTCGTTTTTTCAAATTTATATAGTCGATATCGTTTAGCGCCGTCGCATCGAGCCACAAGCCCTCTTGTAAATCCTCGTTTATCAGGTGTTTGACGAGCTTGTCGCGCTCATATTTTACGTCAGCGCCCTTATGCGTTTTATTTTTTAGCGGGAGTCTTAGCGAGTTTTTCTCGATCTGTCTTTGGCGATAACCATCAGTATCCTTAAATGCGCCAAGCGTCACCGAGCCTCTAGAATAAGGCGAGTCGGCAAACCTAAACGTGCCGTATATGCCCGTACCGCGCCTAGTGCGAATTTGCGGATCAAACTGCAAGTCCCAGCTGTCGTATTCGGCGATATAGATAGGCTGTTTGTAGTAAAATCCGTCGCTTTTGCCGTAACCAAACTCCGGCGGTAAAAGGCCGGTGCGTCTGCGAGTATCGGTTGAAAAACCAAAATACGGCAAATAAAATACAGGTACGTTTCCAATGTAAAATACCGGATTAAAAAGGTGTAAAAATTTGCTCTCGCGATTTAGCTTGCCGCTACTAAATTTGATCTTCCAGTCTGGGTCTTGGACGTTGCAGCTCGATACGACCGCGCCATTTACCTCATAAAATTTAGACGTACTGTTACTCTCGTCACTTTGCATCCATACTTCCATATCTCGGTTCATCATAAATAGCGTTTCGTAGCTACTATCTTTACTATTTAGGTCGATCTTTGCGTATGAGCAGCGCGAGATTTCGTCCTTGTTTCTTATCAAATTTACGTTACCAAAAAGCTCCAAGATCTCTTTTTGCTGATCGTAAACAGCTCTATCCGCGCTCATCAAATAATCTTGCGAATACACAAGCACGTTTTTATCTGCAGTAACTATACCCTTATCGCGTTTTACGTCATCAGCCAAAAGCTCGAAATTTTGAGCCGCAAAGCAACTAAAAGCCCCAAACATTAATAACAAAAAAATTCTAGTAAACATTTATAACTACCGTTTTCGCGGCTTTATCTTGCCACGTTTGAAATAATGGATTTGAAAACGCCCATGCAAAACCTAGGAAAAATGCGTTTTCACCGATGATGCGAACCAAAGATCGAGTGAGAGAATTTAGCAAGCCTGGCTTATCGAGCAGATCAATATCCACGCACACGATCTTCATCGCGACCTTGCCGATACTAGCGCCGCAATACCACGTAAAAAACGTCTGATAAATAACCTCGAGCAAAACGATCTGCGGTATCATTTCCATAGCTAGCGCACTGATCTGCTCATAGTCCAGCCCATCAAATTTTTCGTAGTATACGGCATAAAACAAAACCGAGATTAAAAACTTATCTATCCCCCACGCGACGGCTCTTTTACCGACGCTAGCGAGCGTGATATTTTCGTTTTCGAGCTTGTCTATGACGCTCCTTCTCATTCGCGCCCTTTTAGCATTTGCCAGGCGATATCTCTTCGGTACCGCGCGCCGTCAAATTCTACGTTTTCGCAAAGCTCATAGGCCTTTTGCTGTGCTTGTTTTATACTTTTGCCAAGCCCCACGCACACGAGCACTCGTCCGCCGTCGGCATATATCTCGCCGCCCTGTTCGCTCACGCCGGCAAATGCTATGTGCGAGTTTTCAGGCACGTTTTTTATGCTAATTTTGGCCCTAGGCGAGCTTGAAAAAGGATAATTTTTACTAGCCATTACGACTCCGACAGCAAATTCGTCTTTTAGCTTCACGGGCTTTAGATCGCCTTTTGCCGCATTTAATAAAATTTCGCCCAGGTCGCCATCTATTAACGGCATTAGCACTTCGCACTCAGGATCGCCGAAACGCACGTTAAACTCAAGTACGTACGGCACGCCCTTAACCACCATAAGCCCCACGAAAAGCACGCCGCAGAAAGGATTTCCCTCGGCTTTCATGCCTTTTAGAGTCGGTTTTACGACCTCTTCTTCGACCTGTTTTATTAGCTCGGGGCTTGCTAGCGGACTAGGAGCGTATGCGCCCATGCCGCCGGTATTTGGTCCCTCGTCGTTATCTTTTAGGCGCTTATGATCTTGCGCTACCGGCAAGCTAACGAAATTTTCGCCGTCGCAAATCGCAAAAAAGCTAAGCTCAAATCCGTCTAAAAACTCCTCCACGACCACGCGTTTACCCGCCTCGCCGAAGCTCTCTCCGCTTAGCATATCGCGAGCCGCGGCCTTTGCTTCCTCGCGGCTTTGCGCGATTATCACGCCTTTGCCCGCGCACAGTCCGTCGGCCTTAACGACGACCGGAGCGGTAAGAGAGTCGATAAATTTAGCCGCAGAATCGCAATCATCGGTATTTAGATAGGCCGCCGTTCGGATAGCATTTCTAGCCAAAAAGTCCTTCATAAACGCCTTACTACCCTCAAGCCTGGCCGCAGCCTTGCTCGGCCCGAAAATATTTAAATTTCGCGCCTTAAATATATCCACGACGCCGTCGCTTAACGGCGCTTCGGGACCTACGATAGTTAGCTCTATTTGCTCTGATTGGGCAAATTCTGCGAGCTGATTATAGTCTTTGATGTTTAGATTTGTGCCGAGCTTTGAGGTAGCTCCGTTTCCTGGAGCAAAGAAAAGCTCGTGTTTGCGGGATTCTTGAAGTTTTAGAGCTATTGAGTACTCGCGCCCGCCGCTTCCGATTATCAAAATTTTCATAATTTCTCCAAAAATAAAAAACCCAAGTGAGCGGTGCGCATATAAGTGGCCCGAAAATTCAAAGCCAACCTTGCAAATAGGCGGTTCCTTTAGGTCGCAACTTCTCGCGCTCGCACGCTCAAACGAAGCCACGTCACACAGTTCCGCACATCTTCGCCGATACTAATGTGTTGGACCCTGTAAAAATACGCTGCCAAATCACTCAGGCAAGGTTATTATATAAAATTTTAGCTTAAAGTAGCGTTTTTGCGAGGCTTACGCAGGAATTTATATTTTGCTGAGCACTCACTACGGGCGAGGTAAAAATTTCTAGCTCTTTTGCCGTCGTAAGCCCGATAGCAACGGCTTTATAGCTCACATCCCAGCCGAAATTACGAGTAAAATTTCGTACCGCCGAGGGAGCCGTAAAAATAATCACGGAGTTTTTGGGCGGTTTTTGCTCCTCGTTAAGCGGTTTAAAAACGTTTTCGTAAGCGATTATCTGCGTCAAATTTACGCCGCTTTCCCGCAAAATTTCGCCCACGCTCGAAGCCGTCTCACGCGCTCTTAAAAATAGCGTTTTTTTGCCTTTTAGAAACGGTGCGATCTCGGCGGCAAAGTCGTTTCCGTGAGCGTTTTTTGCAGTGTAAATTTGAGCGAAGCCAAACTCGCTAGCCGCGCGGCTAGTGCCTTCGCCGATGGAGTAAATTTGCAAACTAGCGGGCGAAATTTGATTAAATTTTAGTGCGTTTACGGAGTTTTTGGAGGTCAAAACCAGCACGCCAAATTCGGCCAAATTTACGCTAAATTTATTAAATTTGATCTCGTTTAAAACCAGCGTCTTTACGCCCTCAAATTCCAAATTTGACCCGACCAGATAGATCATTTTCGCCCTTAAATTTATGATTTTGCGTCCGAATTTTACCGCAAATCCTTAAAATTTAAAAGCCGTAGCCAAAAAGCAAATTTTACTTTGCTACGTTGCGCCTATTTAGATACTCTTTTGCCTTTTGTTTTAGCGCTTTATACAGTTTGCCGGCATCCTCTGCGCCGTATTTTTTCACGAGCCCATTGTGAAAATCGCCTAAATTTTTACTCTCAAACGCGATTTTCCTAATCTCTTGCTTTTTAACCTCGTCTATCTTGAGCGCGAGCTGCGATTTTGTCGTATTTTCAGCTTTATTTTTTGCCTCGTTTTGCGGTGCGGGAGCTTGCTTTGATTTTTGCGGCGGACGCTTGTTTGATAAATTTTGCCCTTTCCCATCCGCTTTAAGATCCTCGCTAGAAGCCTTGAGGCTCAAATTTTGCTCCGCATCTTTCGGGTGCTCGGTAGGATCGAGATTCTCGCCTAAATTTGACTCTACACCCTTAGCTTCTTGTAAATTTCTCTCCTCGTTTGCTGCCGCACCGCTTTCGCTTTCCAAAGATTGCAATTTTAGAGACTCCAAATTTTGATCTACTTGAGAGCGATTTTCTAAATTTTGCTCTTTGCCCGAAACGCTCTGAGCGTGCAAAATTTCGCCGTTTACATTTGACTCGGTTTGCGATTTTTCTCGCTCACTAAATTTTTGCTCGTCGACTTTTGTAGCCGTGCGCGATTTTGCAGAATTTGGCGCTGCGATACGCTTTACTTCGCCTTTTTGCGAGTTTTCTATTTGAGGTTTTTTGTAAATTTTCCTCGCATCCTCTTTTAACGCGTTATACACGCCGGCACCGTTTTTACTGCCGAATTTTGAAATAAATTTCATATGAAGCTCGCTGAGGCTACCTGAGTTTCGTATCAAGATCGCGATTTCGTCTTGATTTTCTTCGATGAGCTGCGCCGTATGCGAGCGGTTGAAGTCAAATTTGAGTTTATGAAATTTGCCGCCGTTTTTATCTTGTTTATTAAAAAACTCTATCACGTCGTCGTAAAATTTATCGTTACTGACGATGTAAATTTTGTCTTTTTTGTGCGAGAGTTTGCCCATTAAAAACGTAATTATTTTATCGGCATAGTCCTTGTGAGCGCTTTCTAAAAGTATGATTTTTATTTTGATTTTTCGCGCCAGAAACCACGCCAAAACGGAGATGCTTAGCTTTTGTCTATTGTTGGTTACGATATAAATTTTATCTTTTTGTCCTAGCTTTTTTAGCGTTGCTAGATTATCTACGCTTATATTTTCGTCGTCTATTATAAATCTTGCCATATATTTCCTAAACGAGTCGGGGCAATCGCCCCGAAACTCTACATCTTATCTTTTGTTACGATGAGTAACATTTTAAATTTTTCCGGGATCTTTAGCCCGTGCGGGATTTTACCCGGAAGCACGATGGTATCGCCCTTTTTGATATCAAAATGCTCGTCGCCGATGGTTAGCTTCATCTCGCCGTCAAGCGCGACCAGAAGCGCGTCGCCCGGAGCCGCGTGAGTGGAGAGTTGTTGGTCCTTTGAAAACGACAGTAACGACATCGAGCCGCTTTCGTTTTTGACGAGCGTTTTGCTCACGATTTTGCCTTCTTCGTATTCGACTGCGTCCACTAGGCTAAAAATAGCCGCCTTAGGTAAATGATCTATCATTAAGTCCTCCTTAAAATCGATTGAGACGTATTTCGTCGGTTCGTTGAAAACTAGTTTTCGCCACACTTTTTTCTCTATGAGGCAGGCCTGTTCGCCGCCTAGATGCATTTGCTTTTCGCCGTAGTGCAAACTCGCGCCGCCCTCTACGACCCACGCGAGACTGTCACAAAATAGCATCTCGTGATCCAGCTCCTCGCCCGCGTCAAAGGCAAACACGTCGACGTGAGCGTTCTCGCAATCAAAAATTCTCTTGCTAACGACGCTTTTTGCGATCACTTTCGTGTCGGAGTTTAGATTGTAAATTTTACTCATTTTTCTTCCTTTCGTAAATTTACGCGTCATTGTAGCTAAAATTTTCGGACGATTTATTGATAAGGATTATCTCTTATTATTAAATTTAAGTCGGTTTGAAATGAAATTTAGGCGCAAAAACGCCTAAATTTTACTCCCACTCTATCGTTGCAGGCGGTTTGCTCGAGATGTCGTAAACTACGCGGTTGATGCCGTCTACTTCGT
>NZ_CALKTQ010000140.1 GCF_937997465.1 uncultured Campylobacter sp.
TTTTGATTCCATACCTTAAATCCACCCGAAAGCCTCGTTAAAGCTATCCTGCTGTACCATAACTAAAAAATAAAGGGGAATTCATGTACCGCGTCAAACTACATATTTGTTTAACTCAGGATATAAAAAATAAGCTTGAGCAGTACGGCAAGATCCCGCCCAGACCGCGCTTTGAACATAAATTTGAGATACTAAAAAGCGCCTGCGACATCCCTGTGCCCATCCCCGACGAGCACCAATACCTAATCATCGCAAGCGAAGATTGCGGGTTAAATTTAACCGAGCTAAAAAAACGTATCGGCGAAAACGGCTTTTTGGCGATTTACGCAAAGGATACCGCAAAGATAACGAGCGAGCAAAAAGAGGCCGCAGATGAAATTTGGCCGCAAGCTGCAAATTTAGACGAGTTCTACTTTGAAAAAGCGCTAAATTTAATCGCCGAGCGCAAAGAGGCGTGGCTACAAAAAACATGGTTACAGACAACGATAAACTCGTCTCCGGATATGATCTGGTTTAAAGATATGGACGGGCTGCACTTAGAGGTAAACGACGCCTTTTGCGAGGTCGTAGATAAGCAAAAAGACGACGTTCGCGGTAAAGATCACTACTATATCTGGAATATCCCAAAAGAGATATACGAGCAAACGGGCTATGTCTGCGTTCAGACCGAGGACGACGTCGTAGCTGCGCGTAAGACCTGCCTTTTTGACGAGGAGGTTATGCGCGCGGACGGCAAACTAAGCAAGCTAAAAACGTATAAAACGCCGATATTTGACGGCGAGACGATCATCGGTACCGTCGGCATCGCCCGCGACGTGACGAAAGAGTACGAATATCTGCAAAACATCGAGCACCTAGCTCACTACGACCAGCTCACCGGATTAGCAAATCGCAACCAGCTGGACGCATTTTTAGACAAGCTAAAAACCACGCATATGAGCATACTTTATATGGATTTAGATCGCTTTAAGCAGGTAAACGACGAGCACGGACATCAGGCGGGCGACAAGGCTCTAGTTGCAATTGCGGAGTTGATAAAGGAGATTTTTAACGACGCGATGAACGTACGCATCGGCGGAGACGAGTTTATATCGATATTTACCGACGGCGCGAACATGCAAAGCATAGCGCCTCGCGTGCAAATTTTGATTGACCGATTTTTTAAAATTTGTCAAGAAAATCCGCTATTTAGCGGACTATCCGTGAGTGCGGGTATAGCAGAAGGACAGATCGGGCACGGCTCGTTTGACCTGCTACTTCAGCGCGCCGACGATGCTCTTTATAGGGCTAAACACGCGGGCCGCGGCACGTACTGCGTAAATCCCTGGGAGGACTTTGAGCAAAAATAAATTTACGCTAGCGTTTGCCGGTCGGTAGCTATGCGGCACGAATTTACGGCGGCTCGTTAGCGTTCATGCGGTTTGGCGGCTGACCGTAAATTTGATATCGCTTCTTATCTTTTACTCTAAATTTTATTCAAATTTTGCCGATATCGTTAGAAAGCCAAATTTTAAAAGGATTTTAAATGATAGGCGGCGTAAACGGATTTAACGCAAATGCAAATTTCGATTTTAGCGGCGCTCGCGGGCAAAATTTAAAAGCGCGCGAGGAAAAAGAAGTGGCGAATTTGATGTCAAATTTGACGGCACAGATTAATTACGATACGGTAAATCCAAGCGAATTAGACTACGACCAACTAAAAATTTGGGCGGATAAGGTTGGTCCTGAGAAGCTAACGGGTAAAAATTTAAGCATGTGGCTGGGCGTAAAAATGGGGTTTGAAAAGGTTGTGGATGATTGGCGTAAGGAGCTCGGGCTAAAGCCTGAAGAACCGGCATTTGCAAGGAGGATATTTTCTCTAAGCGGCTACACGAGAGACGATAAAATCAGCATTTGGGGCAAATTAAACGGGCTTGATCCGAGTACCGACAAAGAAAAAGCCGCCGAGCTAAAAAGCTTCGTAGATAGCACGCAAGCTCTGATCGCGCACGCGGGCGATCCATCCGATATATTTAGGCAGGACGTCTTTAGCGTGGATAAGTTTTTGAGTAAATTTAACGTGGATCTGGGAGGGTTTGGCACAGGGCTTGGCATGCATAGCGGCAGCGGCCTGATAATGGACGCCAAGGCCTCAAAGCTGCTGGATTCAGATATGAGCGAGGAGGAATTTAAAGATAAATGGCTCGAGTACGCGGCAAATAAAATCCTAGGCAAATACGCAAACGTCAAGATTTCACTCACTGACGGCGCGCTAAATTTCGACCAAACGCCTGCAAAAGAGCGCATTACGCTTCTGGGGCAAGAGATAGAAGATCGCGTGAGCTACGCGGACGAAGCGAGCAAAAAAGAGTTTTTTAAATTTCTAAAAGACGTATTTAAAAACGGCGAGAGTATCGGAGACGCGCTACAAAAAATCGCGCTAAAAAAAGGCGACTTTGACAAAACAGCCAAAGAGGAAGCGCAAGCAGACGCCGCAAAAGAAAAGAAATTTAAACCTATCCACGCTACTAGTAAAAGCCAAACCTACGTTTACAAGGATATAAAGCGCGAATTTTTCGAGAAATTTATCAAAGCCGAACAAGAAAAAGGAACGGACGTAACGAAACTTTTAGAAGCTCTAAATAAAATCCGAAAGCTAGATATAAATGCCTAAATTTGAAGGTGGTGGTTGCTAAGATTATTGCAAGCAAGACAAATTCGTATATTAGTCCAAATTCGGCTCATAATTAGCCGAAACTACGCGCTGGATTTACTCGTAAAAGCTAAATTAAATGCTCCAAATTCGGCCTGCCGGCAAATTTACCCCGCAAAGCCAAATTTTAACGCGCAAATCACATCTCGTAGCTATCCTCTTCGTCTTCGTCGCCGTATTCGTAGTCGTTCTCGTCGTAGTTATAGCTGTACTTCTCGGATCTCTCGTCGTCAAATTCGGAGTATTCCTCCTCGAGATCTTCCTCTTCGTAGTCAAATTCTTCGCTCATTTTCTCTCCTTTAAAATTATTTTTTCACTTCTTCGACGTATAGGCTCTGGCTAGGGAAGGCAAATCCAAGCCCGTTAGCCTCTACGATATTCATGATTTTTAGCATCACGTCCTCTTTGACGGCCAAAAACTCGCCCCAAACTATCGTCTTTGAAAAGCAGTACACTAGGATATTTATCGAGCTATCGGCAAACTCGTCCACGACGACGAATAAATTTGACTTATAGCCCGCCAGATCGTCGATCGAGACGATACCGCGGTCGTATCGGCTGGCCTTTTTCGAGCCCATATCGTCGCCCTTTGCTATGTCCGGATGATCGATTAGCATCTGTTTGATTTCCTCGACGCACTTTTTGATCTGCTCGGTCGTGGCGCTGTATTCTAATCCGATTAGCATCCTGATGCGTCGTCCCATCTTTCGCCTACTCCAGTTTCGGATCGGATCGCTAGCTAGCTTGGAGTTTGGCACGAAGATAAGGGCGTTGTCAAAGGTTCGCACGGTCGTTTTCCTAAGTCCGATCTCCACGACCGTTCCCTCGATGTCGCCGCACACGATCCAGTCGCCCTGAGAAAACGAGTTATCAAAGAGCAGCATGACGGAAGCAAAGAAATTCGCCAAAATATCCTTGGTCGCAAGAGCCACCGCAAGGCCGCCGATACCAAGAGAGGCGATGATGGCGCTGACGTTAAAGCCCAGCTTGCTAAGCACGATAAGTAGCGCGATAACGAAGATGATGAAATAGATGATCTTTAGGATCAAATTTATCACCTCTTTGCGCCCGCTTTTTTTGGTGAGTTCGTTGATGAGCACCATGCCGTAGCCGTTTAGTACGCTAAGTATGAGCCACGTGACGGCGATAACGAAAGTGATCGCTAGGAAATTTGCAAATTTTATCGGCATCGGAGCGGGATAATACGCGATCGAGACGCAAATATCTATTGCGTAAGCGATGAGGGTGAGTAGCATCGGACGCTTGATGATCTCTACGATGCGCCCTTTGGTCTGCCTGTCTGAGTCGTGCTTGACAAAAAATTTCATCAAAGCCCACAGCGTCAGCCTACTAAGTAGCGTCGTAAACGATACGAAAAACAAAAATACGACGAATATGATCGCGGCCTTGCCGACGTTAAATTTGCTCGTAAACGAGGCCTTTTCGTTGATAAAATCTATCGCGGTTTTTAAATTTAGCTCGGAGATGATGTAGTTTGACGTGAGCAGCTCGGCGTTATCGCGCAGATAGTAGAGTATCTCTTCCAGCGTCTTTTTGTGTGCTTCTAGCGCGTCTAATTCGCCTTTATGTGCCAAGGCTACTTCTTCGCTTAGCGAGTCTTTAAAAGCCTTAAACTGTGCGTAAAACTCCGTCTGAAAGCTAAGCAGCGTCTTCTCGACGGTAAGTTTGACGTTTACGGCTTTGCCGCCCTCCTTAAAGATATTTTCCAAATTTAAAAGCGAGGAGTAAAATAGCTCATCAAGCCGCATACGCTCGAGCTCGAGCATATTTTTGACGTATAAATTTTGATTGCTAGAGTTTTTTAGCTTTTTGGTTTTCGTCTCTAACTCTTGCATATCTTGTTTGAAATTTTGTACCTGCTCCTCGTCGATTTCGATTTGCATGACGAGATAGGGGATCTGCTCGATCAGTTTTTCTTTTTTCTCTAAGACCGTTCTAAAAAGCACGTTTTTGTCGGCGGTTTCGTTGTTTTCGGCCGACTGAGCCTTGATAACGGCGATCTGCGCGTTTGCTTCGTTTATTTGATTTACGACACTTAGGATATCCGTGGCGTTTAGGTCGTCGATTTTGGTATTTGCTAGTAAATTTAAGCCAAAGCACAGTGCAAAAACGGCGGCTAAAATTTTTCTCATTTCTCGACTCCTAGCAGTTTAAAGCTCTTTGTTGCGAAGTTATAGTTGTAGATTTCGCCCGTTTCTATTATGTAGTGCCAGGCGTAAATTTTTAGCTCCTCGTCTTTAAATTTAGCCTTGACGTCGGGGTAGCTCAGTAAATTTTCAAACGAATTTACGAGGCTTAAGCGCTCGGTTAGCCACTCTCTTTTTGCGATATTGTCGCCGAAAAGCTTTTGCACGCGCTTTTTTACCGGCTCAAGTAGATCAAGCCAGCGCTTTACGTTTGGCGTTTTGCTAAATTTAGCCTCATCCATCCATAAAGCCGCGCAGCCGCCGCAGTTGCTGTGCCCGCAGATGATGACGTTTTGCACGTTTAGCGTTTGCAAGGCGTACTCGATCGCCGACGTCGTAGCCAAAAACTCCTCGCTTTTGCGGTACGGAGGCACGATATTTGCGATATTTCGCACGACGACGAGGTCGCCAGGAACCGTGTTTGTTATGAGGCTAGGCACGACGCGCGAGTCGATACAGCCGACAAAAAGAGTATGCGGCGTCTGTTTCTCGCCTAGGCTTTCAAAAAGCTCCTTGTGCTCTAAAAAATCTTCTTCCATAAATTTGACGGCGCCGTCTAAAATTTCTTGCATTATATTTTCCCGATAATTTTTTAAAATATTATATCAAAAACGTTTCAAACTTCGTCAAAAAATTTTAAATTGCTTTTCGCGCGTCAAATTCAGCGATTTTTTATATTTTATTTACCTATTTTTGGCTAAATTTGCGTCAAAATTTAAAAAAGGAGAAAAAATGAGTTTATATAACAGAAACTATGCAAACTCAAGAGAGCACGAGGTTGCGAGCGAATATTCGCAAAGCGCGCTTAGCACGTTTATCAAGCAAACCTATCAGCTTTTCGCGGCTTCGCTTTTAGCCGCCAGCGTCGGAGCTTACGTCGGGCTTTATAGCTCGCTAGGAGCTACGGTAGCGGGCAACTACTGGCTATTTGTGATACTTGAGCTAGGACTTTTGGTCGGTTTAATGTTTGCCAAACGCAAGGCGGGCTTAAATTTGATTCTGCTTTTTGCCTTTACTTTCGTTAGCGGACTTACGCTTACGCCTATTTTGGGGCGCACTTTTGCGATGCCCGGAGGCGCAGCGATAGTAGCTCAGGCCTTTACGCTTACGACGGTAGCATTTGGCGGACTTAGCGTATTTGCGATGAACACCAAACGCGACTTTACGACGTGGGGCAAGATGCTTTTCATCACGCTTATCGTTTTGCTCGTGGCTGCGATTATAAATATATTTTTCCACAGCCCGGTTTTACAGCTTGCGATCGCTAGCGTGGGCGCGGTTTTATTTAGCGCATATATCCTTTATGATACGCAAAATATCATCCGCGGCAACTACGAAACTCCAATCGAGGGTGCAGTCGCTCTTTATCTTGATTTTGTGAATTTGTTCGTTTCTTTACTTCAAATTTTAGGCATTTTTAGTAGAGATGACTAACGAGGAGCGGCTCTACCGCGTAATAGACGCAAATTTAAACCGCTTAAAAGAAGGGCTTAGAGTCGTCGAGGACGTCAGACGTTACGGCTTTGACGACCTAGCCCTCGCTAAAAAAATAAAAACTCTCCGCCACAAAGCAAAAATCCCGCAAAAGGAATTTATAAAATTTCGCGACGCCGCAAACGACGTGCTAAAACCAAGCCTAAAAGAGGAGCAAATTCGCCTAAATTTGGACGATTTGCAAACTGCCAACATCAAACGAGCGCAGGAAAGTGCAAGGGTTTTAGAGGAGTGTTTTAAACTCGTCGACGTTAAAATTTCCGAGATTTTTAAAACCATACGCTACGAACTTTATGAGATAGAAAAAGAAATTTAACCCAAATTCAAAACTTTTTTAGTATAATCGCGACTAATTTTGAAAATTTAAAAGGATTTTTATGGATTCGCTTTTTTTAGTATTGCAGTTTATTTTCGCGGTAGTTTTGACGATCGCCGTTTTGCTTCAGAAGAGTTCCTCTATCGGCCTAGGTGCGTATAGCGGTAGCAACGAAAGCCTGTTTGGCGCAAAAGGACCGGCTGGCTTTTTGGCTAAATTTACTTTCGTTGTGGGCGTTTTATTTATCCTAAACACTCTAGCGTTAAGCTACGTTTACAACACGCAAAGCAGTAAATCTCTCATAGATAGCGTCGATACTTCGTCGCTACCTGCAGCTCCTGAGGCAATCGTTCCGCAAGCTCCTAATGCCCCTGCGACTCCAGAAGCTCCGGCAAGCGAGCAAAAATAAGGAGCGTCAATGAAAAAATTAGTTTCCGCGCTTGCATTGTTTGCGGCGACGCAGTTTGCGTTTGCAGACGCGCATATCTTTAACTATCACAGATTTGACGACGACAGACACCCGAGCACTAACGTCTCTATTAAAAATTTACGCGAGCAGTTTGATTATTTTAAAGAAAAAGGCTATGAGATCATCCCTCTTTCAAAGCTCGTTGACGCTATCAAAAACGGCGAGCCAGTATCTGATAATTGGGTCGTTTTAACGGTAGACGACGGCTACAAAAGCTTTTACGAAAAGGGCTTGCCGGTATTTTTAGAGTACGGATATCCGTTTGCGCTGATGATCTACGTCGAGGCCACCGCGCGAAAATACGGCGACTTTATGACCTTTGAGCAGATCAAAGAGATGGAAAAATACGGCGAAGTCGGCTATCACTCCTACGGTCACCTACATATGGTCGGGCTTAACGAAGAGAAACTAAAAAACGACTTTGAGGACGGCATAAGCAAATTTGAAAAAAATATGGGCTACAAGCCGCGCTATTTTGCTTATCCTTTCGGCGAATATAACGACAGGGTACGCGATGTCGCGATAGAGCACGGCATCGAGGTGATACTAAGCCAAAACTCCGGCGCAGTCGCGGCAAACAGCGATCTGCACGAACTAGACAGAATCCCTGCGATGAACGGCACTCACCTACCGTCTGCACTTGCGAGTAAATTTTTAAAAGCCGAATGGATACTGCCGCAAGACTACCCGAAAGACAATAAAATCAGCGAGATAATCATCAAAACCGAAGAGAACGCAACTCACGGCTACTTTTCGATGACGGGACAAAAAACGAAAAAAGTCAAGCTTGAAAATGGACAGATGACGCTTAAATTTAACAAGCCGATCGACCGCTATAAAGTGAGAATGAGCCTCAAGGTAAACGGCAAAACGACGACAAAAATTTTAGTAAAGGATATAAATGCTGAATGAAATTTACAAAAAACAAAAAGAGCATAGCGATAAGTGCATCGAGGGTCTAAAACGCGACTTTAGCACGCTTCGCACGGGCAAGGTAAATATAAGCATAGTCGATAATATTTACGTGGATTATTACGGTAGCCAAACTCCGCTAAACCAAGTCGCCACCGTGCTAGCTAGCGATGCTAGCACCATAAGCATCACGCCGTGGGAAAAACCAATGCTAAAAACCATCACCGCAGCGATCTCTGCGGCAAATATCGGCGTAAATCCGAACAACGACGGCGAGAGCGTGAAGCTATTTTTCCCTCCGATGACGGTCGAGCAACGCCAAGAAAACGCAAAGCACGCTAAGGCATTTGGCGAAAAGGCGAAAGTCAGCATCAGAAACATCAGAAAAGACGCTAACGACGAGGTTAAAAAGCTAGAAAAAGATAAAACAATCACCGAAGACGAGAGCAAAAAAGGGCAAGACGAAGTCCAAAAGATCACCGACAGCTACACGTCAAAGATCGACTCGCTCGTAAAAGAAAAAGAGAGCGAACTTCTAAAAGTTTAAAATACGTACGGCTCGTTAAATTTGACGAGCCATTTCTTTTATAAAAACCTTCCGCTATTTCGCATTTAGCATAAATTTTAGTCCGCTTTTGCTACACCCTAAAGCGCGTTTATCTATTTCGCCCAAATTTTAAATTTATCACGCCATACTCGCTTTTACCAAAATTTATATCCAAATTTAAAATTGCTAGCCGCTTTTTGCTCGGCAGAGGCTTATAATAACGCAAAATCGCAACCCGTCAAAAGCTCAAAAAATAGTAGCTTAAGCGCGCTTAGGGTAAAATTCGCTCAAATTTTACAAAGGAAAAACGATGAATTTAGAGAAAATTTACAAGGACGCGGGTGCGTATTTGCAGGGCCATTTTTTACTTAGTAGCGGCAACCACTCGCAGTTTTATCTGCAAAGTGCCAAAGTACTCGAGGA
The DNA here is from genome assembly GCF_937997465.1 of uncultured Campylobacter sp. Classification (GTDB taxonomy): domain Bacteria; phylum Campylobacterota; class Campylobacteria; order Campylobacterales; family Campylobacteraceae; genus Campylobacter_A. Next base: position 9,061 of record NZ_CALKTQ010000140.1, read on the forward strand.
TCCTCAGTTAGCAGGCACTCTAGCAGACGAGCTGGCCGCCGTCATCGAAAAATCGGGCGTAGAGTTTGACAGCGTCTGTTCGCCCGCTCTAGGCGGTATTTTGGCGGGCTATGAGCTAGCTCGCGCAGCAAAAAAGCGCTTCATCTTTACCGAGCGAGTAGAGCGAGTGATGAGCCTAAGGCGCGGCTTTGAGGTAAGGGAAGGCGAGCGATTCGTCGTTTGCGAGGACATCATCACTACGGGCGGCTCGGCGATGGAGGCCGCACGCGTGATAGAAGGCCTAGGCGGCAAGGTCGTGGCGTTTGCCGCGCTTGCTAATCGCGGATTTTGCAAGGTTGCAAATTTAGCCGGCAGCATCGCAAAACCCGGCGCCAAACTGCCCGCCGACAAGCCGTTTTTCGCGCTGGGCAACTTTGAGTTTGAGATTTACGAGCCCGCAAACTGTCCGCTCTGCGCCGACGGAAGCAAGGCGATAAAGCCCGGCAGTAGAGGTAACTAAATTTGTAAATTTCGCGGTTATGTTTGATTTAGCCCCGCAAATTTGGACGGATTTTGCATGCGACAAACAAAGCAAACCGAGCATAGATCAAATTTGACTAAGTTGTGCGGTATTTTAGGCGATAAATTTGAGGATAAAGTAAAGTCGGCCGTTGCGTTTTATAGGTTGCGATCAGAGCGGGATTAAATTTGCGTTGCCGTTTTTTGCGTATTTGGTGACAACCGTCAAATTTAGGTAAATTTACGCCCGCAAAAGAGTGTCCTAAAATTTATGAATTTAAAATTTGGCGCGAGATAAACGCCGTAAATTTAAATTTCGCGCTTAATGCTGGCTTTTGCGCTTACGCCTTGATAGCGATACGGAGTCGGCGATAAATCAAGCGTAAGCAGGCTTGATGAAAAAATGCGCGGGGCGAAAATTATTAATAGTCGTAAACGGGCGTTCAGATAAAGACAAACAAAGACGGCGGATATCTTAAATATTCGCCGAGCAAATGGATAATCAGGCGACAAATGAAGCACCATTTACGAGCGGAGCAAGGTTGGCCGGCTAAGACGGCGCGAGCGGTGCTCAAGCGGAAAAGAGCTGTAAATTTGCCATGCCAAAGAGGCGACGCATAAAAGCAGGCGTAAATTTGCTGCAACAAAAGTAAAAGAGCATAAATTTGGGTGCTAGCGAGCAAAATTGGCACTCAAAAATCCAAAACACACGCCCGAAAATAAAAACAAAAGGAGTAAATTTGGCGAAACAAAAAGCGCAACTAGCCGGTATCGGCGCGCGAGTAAAGGCCTTTATCGCCGATCTTTTTTTGATCGGCATGCCGATATATTACCTCACGACCTATGTTTTTTTGGACGGCAAAGACGACTTTTTGCACAACCAAACCGCGATATTTGGGGCAAATTTCGCAGTCGCTCTCATCTGCTGCGCCTTTTTTGCGATCAAAGCCCAAACGCCCGGCTACCGCTCGCAAAATATCTACCTCATCGACCTACGTAGCGGCCGCAAGCTCGGCTTCGCACGCGTTTTGCTCCGTTACATCTGCTTTTTGCTCGCAGGCGTTAGCGTGGTCGGACTTTGCCTCTGTTTTTTTCGCAAGGACGCGCTAAATTTGCACGATCTACTCACGCACTCGGCCGCCGTTTGCAAAAAAGCGGACTGATTTCGCCCGCTTGAGTCAAATTTGAGCCGAATTTTGCCCAAATTTGAGCCAAATTTCAGTGCAACCCACCCTGCTCCGCTAAAGCTCAAATTTGATCTAGCATTTTTGCGGTGCGGGTTTTGCAGGCTAGATTTTCATCCCGTCCCCGCGGCAAATTTAACCCACTCGCCGCCTCGTCAAATTTAAATCTTTAAACCAAATTTCGTTACAATCGCCCCCGACAAGGAAAAATATGCAAAAAATAATGGGATTTACGAGAACGCGGGAAAACGCGGAGAAAAAAGGCGCGCTGATACCTAGCGACTTTACGCACGCGGCCATCATCGGAGAGACCGGCAGCGGCAAGACGACGGCTATGATATATCCAAATTTGCTTGACCGTATGCAAAACGGCTACGCGGTGTTTGCAGTGGATTATAAAGGCGGTGAGAGCGCCAAGATCAAGGCTCTAGCGCGCAGAGCGGGCCGCCTAAAAGACGTCGTGAGCGTGGGTGCAAGGCTGGACGCGCCGATAAACCTCATCGCCTCGATGAAGCCGCGCGACTTTAAAAACTGCGTGAAAAAGCCGATGGAATCAAGGGAGAAGTTTTGGGAGGAGTTTGGCTCGAGCATCGCGACGGAGTTTTTTAAGGTTTTAAAGGCGCTTAAAATTTTCGCTAGAAAAATCGCGCCGCTAAACGACTGCTACGGGGATGCCTTTTACGCCGACGTGCGCACGCTCGCGCGGGATTTTACCTTTGACGTGGCGACGATACTGCGCCTCTCGCAAGACCTAGAAAAGATGCTCGAGTTTAAAGACGCGCTAAGCCTCATCTGCGACAATCTCGACTCCTCGACGCTAAATTTCACCCGCGAAACGATAATGATAAACCGCGCATTTATAGCAACCGCGGACGAGTTTTTAGACGCGACGAGCCGCTACAAGGACATCGGCGACGAGCGCACGAGAGATGATTTTCGCAACTACTCGATGATGATGTCGCCGTTTCTGGGCCTCATGAACGACGACTCGCTAAACGGCGACGGCGAGGGCACTGCGGGCGACGCGAGTATCGCAGGACTGCTAAATAACGGCAAGATCGTGATATTTAACGCCGCTAGCTGCGACAAAAGTGCGCTGAGCTTCCTGTTAAACAGCTTCTTGCCCGAGCTTTTAAAGCGCGTAACGATGAAGCAAAAGACGCCTATTAGCCTATTTCTCGACGAGTCGGCGAAGCTGCTGAGCGAGAACACCGAGCTAAACGAAGAGATCCTGCGCGAGTGCGAGGTGGAGCTGGTGCTGGCGTTTCAAAACGAATTTTTACTCAAACGCGCGATCGGCGGCACGGCGTACGAGGCGCTGATGGGCAACCTCACCAACCGCTACTTCATGCGCAACAAGGACGTCGTGAGGCTGGGCGGCAGCGAGGTGGACTGCTCGACGCTGGAGAAATTCGAGTGCGTACTGGACGGCGACAAGATCGCGCTGGAGCCGATTTTCATCGATGAGGCGGAGTGTCTGCAGGCGCAGCTGGAGTTTGAGCGCGAAAACCGCCTGCACGAGCGGCTGCTGGGCAAAATCTACGAAAACCGCGTGATAGAGTTTGACGAGGAGATCGTCGACGACGGCAAAATCTGGGTGCGCGACGTGGATACTGGCGAGCGTGAGTGCGTATTTTTTAGTGACGAGGTGCTAAATATCGGCCCGCAAGATATCTATAAACGCCCGCCAAATACCGGCGGCTACAACATCTCGCTAGAAGACGGCGCGGACGATGCACAGATAAGCTTTAGGTAAATTTGACGGCGGCTAAGCGGGAATGCGGGTCAAATTTGACCGTAAATTTAGGTCAAATTTGAAGGTCGGCGTAAGTTTTGAGTGGCAGCGTAACTTGAAGATTTTAACCGCTCACCGTTTGCATAAAACTGGGCCGGATAAATTTAAAATTTGGCTTTAGGCAGAGGATATGAACGAAAATCCAGGCAAAGAAAATAAAGAGCCGGAGCTACTTTACAGACTGGACAGGCAAAATCCGCTCATAGTGCTAATCGACTTTATCAAGTATAGTTTTTTCCTGCTCGTGCCCGCCTTGCCTACCGCGATATATTATAGAGGCTGGATACAGGCGCTGGGCATCCTAGGTTCTTTATTTTTAGGCAGGCTTTTGTACAAGCTTATATTTTTTAACTACATTGAAATTTACAGAGACAGGATCGTCATAAACAGATATATTTTCGGAGATACGGTTATAAAAAGCGAGGATTTGGCTTTTTGCCGTACCTATTATTTTCCATTTACCCCCACCCAAGTTTTTATAGTGAAAAAAAGAAAACATTTATTCTATAGAGTTTCTTCGGTGGAAAGTTTAACGCTCAAACAAGCCGACGAGCTAAGAAGCCAAATAGCTCGTATAATTCCGTGGGATGCAATTGATTAATAGCAATCAGTATAAACAGTCAAATTTACCGCCGTTATCCGTATCAAAATTTAACGAGCGAGCCAGACAAAACCCGCTCATCGGTAGTCAAATTTAACAAAACCGCCCGTAAATTTATCCCTCCTCGCTTCGGGTCAAATTTAGCCGCCAAACCAAACCCCAAATTTAGAGCATAAATCTAAAATTTAGATTTTTATCTACGTTTTATATTTTTGCCGTCTTTGGCAGTACGATGTATGGCGATGCGTTCCCGGAACTCTTCGGGGACATCGGCGCTTCCATGTTTACCCTGTTCCAAGTGATGACCTTTGAATCCTGGGCGACAGCCGTGGCGAGACCGATCATGGAAATACACCCCCATGCTTGGATCTACTTTTTGACGT
>NZ_CALKTQ010000141.1 GCF_937997465.1 uncultured Campylobacter sp.
AAAAACGCCCCGCTATCGCACGCCACGACCGTTAAAATCAGCCACGCCAAGTAGCCCACGCCGTAGAGCGAATAAAGCATCCAGATGAGAAAAATCGGCGTCATCGGATACAAAAACGGCAGCGCGGGCGTTAGATTTTCGCTTTTAAAATGCGCGAGAAAACTAACCACGAGCAAGACCGCTAAAATAGCGATAAATACGGGGTTTGAAAAGGGCGTGAGTAGGTAAAAAATAACCGCCACGAGCGCAAGCGAGCTTCCTTGTAGGCCGTAGAGCTTTTGCGCTTCGCCAAAGGCCGTATAAAGCACGAAGCCTAAAATGGCGAAATTTAACAGATAACTATCAACGAAAAAGATGACCAAAACCGCTGCAAATAGCGCGACGCCAGTGATTATACGCGTTTTCATGATTTTTCCTTTTTTGAGTAATAATTGTATAAAATTTTCGCTTAAAAGCGCCGAAATTTGAGGCGAATTTACCTTTGCGGGCTCGCTTTAATCGGTAGTTAAATTTGATAGTTTATTTTTGCTTGAAGCGAGCAACAAATTTGACGATTTTTGACAAATTTTACCGAGCTAGGCGGTAAATTTGGCACGCATTTGACGAGCTGCGCTAGATTTTGCTTTTGCTAAAAACGGCGGCTTAAATTAGGCGGATAAAAGCTCAAATTTACCCCAAATCGAGCCAAATTTGACCGCCGAGCAGCAAAATGGCCAGTCAAATTTGAGCGAGAAAGATTAAATTTTAAGATCGAGATGCTGAAATACGGGCGACGCCTGCGGGAAGTCGTTAGCCGCGACGCGCTCCTCGGAGTTTTCCCCGTCCTCGTTCTCGGAGTTCGCATTTTCGCCGTTTTGCTCCGAGGCGAGCTCGCCTTGCTCCTGCCTGCCCTTTTGCTTTTCGTGCTCGTTTTTGGGGTCGATTTTGTAGGTTTCCTCGGTCGGTCGCACCTCGGAGACCTCTTGTTTTTCGTCGCTTGCTAGCGATGCGGCGGCGAGATTTTGCAGGTCAAATCTATTTTGGACGTCGGCGACCTTGTTTGAGACCATGTTTACGTTTTGATTGATAAAAATCGTGTTGCCAAGGGGTGTTACAGCCATTTTCGCCTCCTGTTTTAGTCGTGCTTTGTTACTAATATCGTCTTAAAATTGATATAGTTTACATTTGCGCCGCTCGTAATTTTGACATTGTTACGTTTGGTAAAATCAACCTCGTACGTCCCGCCGCCTTTGACGCTAAAATTTACGCAAATTTTCGCCGCGAATCTCAAAATTTCCTCGCTGGGAGCGCTTTTTGCGGTTTTGATGATGACGTGCGCGGACGGCATGTCTTTTAGGTGCATCCAGACGTCGTCTTTTTTCGAGTTTTTTAGCAGCCAGACGTTACCTTTTTCGTTGCGTCCGATACTGATTTTATAACCCTCGACGTAAAAATCCTCGACATTTTGATTTTGCTCTTTTTGCTTTGCGGCGCGAGCTTTTTTAGGCGCTAGGATTTCTAGCTCTTCTGCGCTTTTTGCTTCATTTACGAGTGCTTGTAAATTTGATAAAAACTCCAGCTTTTCGGTCAAATTTTGCCGCTCGATGATTAGACCCGCCGCCTTTTGCTTTAGCCTTTTTGCTTTGGCAAACATCGCGTTTGCGGCGATTTTGGGGCTGTCATCCAGCACGAGCCGCACCTCGCCTCGCTCAAAATCATTTAGCGTTACTTCGCGCTCGTAGTCCCTTAACGCGTGTAAATTCGACAGGATCAGCCCAGCGTTTTTGCTTAAAATTTCGCTTTGCGCATTTAGATCCGCTTCGTTTTCAAGACCTGACAAAATCTCGCTTAAATTTTGCATTTTGCGCTCTATCGCGGCAGATTTTACGGCGCGCAGATTTTCTAGCTTTGCGTTATTTACCCGCTTAAATTCCTCGCTAAAATACCGCTCAAAGTCCGTTATCGGCAGTGTTTCTCGCTCTTTTATCACTGCAGGCGGCAGCTCAAGCAGCTCGCGCCCCGGTTTTATCACGCGAAAATTATTATCTATATGGCGCAAAGCCTCGACGATGACGCCTTTTTCGTCCGTGATGATCGCGTTGGTAAAGCGCCCCGTAAACTCCAAAAATAGGCTCGAAGCCAGGCTCTTATACGAGCCTTGGAATTCACACTCCAGCTTTAAAATTCTATTTCCCTCGGGCACGCTTAAATTTAAAATTTTCGCTCCCCAGAACCTCTTTTTTAGCGCGACGTCAAAGGGCGCTTTGTACTCTTTGACGTTTAGAAAACCCGGATTTGCGTAGATCGCGGAGTCGGCTTTGCTAAGGTCGAAAAACAGCCCGAGCTCGCCGTCGAATTCGATAAATATCGCCATATCGCCCGCGCGTCTGATTGCGGTTATTTTTTTAAATTTGCCTAAAAAAGATTTGATTTGTTTTAAATTTGCGTATTTCATAGACGAAATTATAGCCTAAAATGCGACCGAAATTTAAGCGTGAGAATAATATAATGATAATGCATTTTAAAACGGAGAAAAAATAAATGAACAAATTTAGCCTAAGTTTAGCGGCCTCGTCGCTGCTTTTAACCCAAATTTTCGCCGCCGATGTCGCGCTGCAAGGCGTCGAGATTAGCGAGAGTGCAGACGACGGATACCGCGCCAAAACCAGCGAAGTAGGCAAAACAAATACGCCTATTTTAGAGATCCCGCAAACGGTAAACGTCGTAACCCAGCAACAGCTGAGAGACAAGAAAGCACAAAATTTAACCGAAGCGCTGCAAGGCGTTAGTGGCGTTAGCAATGCAAACTCTACGGGCGGCTTGTTCGACGCCTTCTTTAAAAGAGGCTTCGGCGCAAACAGGGACGGCTCCATAACCAGAAACGGCGTAACGGGCGGCATCACGCATAACTTTAACGCCACGGCGCAAACCGTCGAGGTGCTAAAGGGCCCAACTAGCCTTCTTTACGGTATCCAAGACCCGGGCGGCGTCATAAACATCGTAACCAAAAAGCCTCTTTACGATTTTAGAAACGAAATTTGGGCCGGAGTAGGCAATAACGACTACCGCGATATCGGCTTTGATACGACGGGACCTATCGGAGAAAGCGGCTTTGCGTATAGATTTATATTTGATTGGTCGGGCAAGGATTATTGGAGAGAATTCGGCAAATACAAAAATTTAGTCGTAGCTCCGTCGGTATCGTATAGGGGCGACGACTACAAGATCACCGTAGGCTATTCTAATACGAAATATACCGATCCTTTCGACCGCGGACTTTACTTGATCAACGACCCTGGCTACGCTTATCACGGCAAATTTGCCCCGATAGATAAAAAGACGCGCCTTGGCGAATACTTAGACGAAGTAAAAGGCAACGTAGATACTTTCGACTTTAGCTTTGAAAAGAATTTCGGAGAAAACTGGCTTTTAAAGGGCAACTACGCTTGGTCCAGGACGAACTACGATTATTTTCAAGCGCGAGTGATAAATATAAATTTACGCAACTCGGCTATGAACGGAGGTAGGCTACCGGTCGGTTACGCTTCAAGAAGAGCCGAATACCTAAAAGACGTTGATTATTACACGCATGCGGGATCGCTAAATTTAAACGGCATAGTAGAGACTGGCGATATAGAGCACAACCTACTTTTTGGCATCGACGCTTCAAAAACGGTGCGAAGCAACCCTTATTTTTGGAGAACGGGCGGAAATACCGCAAACAATCTGCAAGCCAACATCGACATTTATAATCCCGTTTACGGCGTCTTATCTATACCTACCGACACTTATACGAACAACTTTAGCCAGCTAGACAAGATAAAAACGGTGGGCTTTTACGCGCAAGACAGCATGAGCTTGACCGATAGCTTGATATACGTCCTAGGTCTAAGATACGAATATTACGACCAAATAGCGGGCAAGGGAATTCCTTTTAAAACCTATACTGATTCGCACAACGGTAAATTTTTATTGCAAACGGGCCTTTTGTATCTGCTAACTCCGGAATGGTCGATATATACCAACTACGCGCAAAGCTTCCGCCCTCAAAGCGCGCTAAACGCTACGGTTAATTCCTCCTTGCCGCCCGAAGAAGGAAGATCGGTCGAGGTCGGAACGAAATTCCAAAACGACGACGTGACCGCCAGTCTCGCGCTATTTAATATCGACAAGAAAAACGTAAGCTATACTGCGGGCGGAGTTTTATACATAGCGGGCAAACAGCGCTCAAAAGGGCTTGAACTCGACTTTAGCGGACGCGTGACGAACTATGCGAGCATAATCGCAAACTACACCTACACCAAAACCAGCACGAGAGAGGACGCCGAAAACGCTTGGAAAGTCGGCAAAGAGCTCGAATCCATACCTAAGCACCAAGGAAGCTTGTTCGGTACCTTAAATTTCGATACGCTGGGCATAAAAGGGCTTAGGATGGGCGCCGGCGCTAGATAACTGGGCACATGGCACGTTTACGGATATCGAAACAAGGCCGACTTTAAAATGCCGCACGCCGTTACTTACGACGCCTTTATCAGCTACGATACGAAAATCGCGGGCAAGGACGTAAATTTCGCCCTAAACGCCAAGAATTTAACCGACAAGCTTTACTACATCTCGGCCGTCTCGAGCACGACCGCAGAGAACGTAATACCGATAATACCGGGCTACGCTCGCCAAATAATGCTAACCGCTTCGGTTAAATTTTAATTTTTTGGGAGAGATTTCCCTCCTCCCTATTTTTTCAAATTT
>NZ_CALKTQ010000142.1 GCF_937997465.1 uncultured Campylobacter sp.
GATGCTACGAGAAAACTCCTCATTTAACGTAGCTTTCGGTGATTTAAAACCGTTTTTAGAGTTTACAGATAGCGGCACGTATATGTCTAGCCTGGGCGAGATCGGCATAAAAAGCGTAAACACAAACACCGCTAAAGTTGTCGTCGAGAAGCTAAAAGAGCAAAATTTAAGATACTTTTTAAATTTTACCGAGACTCCTTTGGATAACTACGCCGAGGAAGTAGCCAGCAAAAACTACGAGATCGGCGGCGCTCAAAACGAAATGCAAAAAAGCAAGATCAAGCTTGACTTTGCCGAGGGCGGAGATGGAGTTTATCTAGTCACAGTCTACTACGACAAAGATAAAAGCGTACAAAAAGCGGTCTATCTAACCGATATCGGCCTAAGCATGAAAGTTTCAAAAGACGAGGTGTTTTTATTTGCCAACCGCTTAAGCAAAAACGAAGTAGTCGCAAACGCGGACGTCAAAATTTACTCCACTAAAAACAATCTCATCGCAAGCGGCATCACAAACGACGAAGGCGTGTTTAAATTTAATAAAAAAGACATCGGCAAAGACGTCTCAAGCGCAGTTTTAACGCTAGGTAAAGAGCAGAGCTTCATCGCCCTATCGCAAAACAAACGCCTAAACGAGGAGTCAAATTTAGACGCCAAAGATAGAAGCGAAACGTATAGCGCGTATTTGCACTTTGCTAGCAACATCATCCGCCCGCAGGAAAACATAAAAGGCGAGATCATCATCAAAAACGCGCTGTTTAAGAGCCTCTCAAATATGCCCGTTAAGCTAAAAATCAGAGATCCGCAAAACAAAGTGATCCTAAATAAAGGCGTAAACACCACCGAGCTTGGCGTGATAAATTTCGACGAGCCGGTAAACTCGGGACTAACCGGAACGTTTAAATTTGAAGTGATCTTTGCAAATAAAATCATCGATAGCTACGACTTTTCAGTCGAGTCATTCACTCCGCAACGCATCAAAAACGAAGTTAAGCTAGATAAGCAAATTTACGCTCTAGACGATCTAATTGACGTAAAACTACAAAGCAACTACCTTTTTGGCGGCGCGGCGGCTAATCTAGAGGGCGACGTGGCGTTAAATTTATATCAACAAGATTACAAAAACGATAAATTTAAAGAGTATAAATTTAGCAACGGTGAATACGCCGCAAATGGCCTAGATCAGTTTACTAAACCAGTCACTCTAGACAACGAAGGTAAAGGTGCGACTGCGTTTAAGCTACAAAACAAAGGCAAAATCGCAAGCATTTTAAAAGGCACCGCGGTATTTACCATTAACGACGACGGCAAAAATGTAAGCGCCAGCAACGACTTTAGCGTATATCCTTTTGACGTTATGGTCGGCGTCAGAGCAAACGACACCTACATCGACGCAAACTCCAAACTAACGCTAAATTTTGTCAGCGTCGATCCGCTTAAAGACGAGGAGCTAAAAGATAGGCAAAAAGCCGTCGAGATCAAAAAAGCGATCTGGGAATACAACTACGACAAAGAAGGCTATCTAAAATGGAACAAACGCTACGAAAAGGTCTTTAGCGATACTCTTAGCGGTAACGAATTCGTTTATGATTTCAATCAAAGCGGCGACTTCATAGTCGTGGTTTCCGATATCCTAAGCGGCCACTCGGCAAATTTAGATATCTACGTTAGCGGCTGGGACTACGGCGGCACGTTGCAACCGACAAAAGAGCTAGCTAAAGCTAAAATCAAGCTAAATCAAAAAGTCTATAAAAAAGGCGACTCGCTAAACGTAGACGTTAGCTCTGTGCTAAAAAGCGGCATCGGCATCATCACGGTCGAGTCAGAAAACGTCAAAAAGTATAAAGTCGTAAATATAGAAAACAACGTAGCAAACGCCAAATTTGACCTTGACTTCGATTTTGAGGGACTTTATGTAACCGCATCCATCATGCGCGTAGCAGATAACGATGTCTTGCCGTTTAGAACCTACGATAAAGTCTATGCAAAAGCGGATAAATCATACCGAGCGACAAACGTCAGCATCGAAGCGCCAAAAGTCGTGAAGTCAAACTCCAAATTTAAAACTACCGTAAAAACCGAGCCAAATGCGGAGGTTACGCTATTTGCAGTTGATGAAGGCGTGCTACAAGTAACAAATCAAAAGCTAAAGAGCCCGCTTGACTTTTTTGACAAAATTTTAAACGACGGCGTGCTTGACTACGACATCTACGCAAATTTGAGCGGATTTAAAAAAGACGGTAAAGTACTAAGCTTCGGCGGTGACGCGGCGGCTGCCCTTATGGAGATGAGAATGGCAAAATTTGCTAGCCCGGTCGATAAGAAAAACGTCAAAACCTACATCAAAATGCAAACCGCAAAAGCGGGTGCGGACGGCGTAGCGAACTTTGACGTAGAGGTGCCTAGCGACTTTAACTCCGAGATAAATTTGGCCGTACTTAGCGTCATCGGCGACAAGCTCGGCTTTAGCGTAAATGCCGTCAAGGTAAAAGACGACATCATCCTAAAACCGACGCAAACTGCGTATTTGATCCAAGGCGACCAGGTAAACTACACACTAAGAGTGATCAACACCACTAAAGAGCCAAAAACCGTCGCCCTAAGCATAGATACGAACCTAAACGCACAGCTAGCAGTTGACAGCATCGAGCTAAAACCTAACGAAAACGCGAAATTAAATTTCGTCATCGATGCTAACGCTACGGGTAAATCATATATAAATTTCACCGCAAACGACGGTAAAAACGGCTATACCTACTCGCAAAAGCTTGACGTCATCCACGCCTATCCGCTTAGCACCTACGCTAAAAATTTCCAGGCTACCGTGGAAAAGACATTTAAGCTTGACGAGGAGTTTAAACGCATCAGGATCGACGCTTCAAGCTCTATCAAAGGCGTACTAAGCGCAAATAGCGACAAGCTCGTAAATTACCCTTACGGATGCTCCGAGCAACGCTCAAGTAAGCTTTTTGAGCTAAATTTCCTAGTGCTTGGCGGAGACGATTCTAAAGAAGCCAAGGCAAAAGAAGCCGATAGAAAAAGATTCGTCGAAGCAGGCTTGCAAGACGTCATCAATATGCAAAAAACAGACGGCAGCATCGGCTACTGGGATCAGCTAAGCTACACGAACAACTTTGCTTCGATCTACGCTATCGATATGCTATTTACGCTTGAAAAATCAGGCTTTGCGCTAGATAGCCACGTAAAAAGTAAAGCGATCGACTGGCTAAAGGCATTTGGCAGTAACGATAACTTCCAAGCCCTTTACGCAGCCTACGTCCTAAGCACGCAAAAGAAACTCGATAGATCAAAGCTAAACGCTCTATACGATCAAAAGAGATACCAAAACAGCGCGCTTGACGGATACTTGATGGCAGCGATCCTCAAAAACGAGGGACTAAATAAAGAGAGCGAAAAAGTGCTAAAAGGACTAAACAAATCGACCTTTGACCGCGAAAAAGAGCTAGCAGATAACTTTGGCTCAGAGATCAGAAACAAGGCCTTTATGTTACTTTTGCACGCCAATCACTTTGAAAAAAACGCATTTAGCGACGAGCTAGCAGACTACCTGATCGCTCGCGTAGATAAGCTGCATTCGACACAGGAGCGCGCATTTACGCTAAGAGCGCTAAGAGCTTATATCAAAGACGTCTCAAGCGAGAACAAATTTAAGCTAATCGCCGACGGACACGATCTAAATTTCGACGGTCGCGGAGCTATCAACATCGCTCCTAAAAAGCCTGAGATTACTATCGTACCTGAAAACGGCGCAGCCGTGTATCTAGGCGTTAGCGCGTCAGGCTACAAAAAGCTAGACGTAAATCACAAATTTGACAAGAAAGGGCTTGATATCTATAGAACCTTCGTCGGCAAAGACGGCAAAGAGATCGATATCAACGCACTTAAGGTAAACGATATCATCTACTCAAAGCTATCGCTAAAAACGAATGAGTTTATCAGAAACGGCGTGATAAACGAAACGATCAGCCCTTGCCTTGAGGTAGTAAACGAAAATATCGTACCAAACGTAAGAACTGAAGCTACGAAAAACTCTTTAACTCTCGAGCATCAAAACATCGAGGACGACAGAGTTTTGAGCTTTTATAGTTTGAGTGCCAGCAAGGACGCACATGTGCTTTATACGCCTCTTCGAGTCGTTATGAGCGGTAAGTGCATGCTACCTGCGGTTATCACGGAAAACATGTACGACGAGAGCATGAGCGACTACGATCTAGCTCAGCACGAATTTATCGTCAAATGATCCTTTGCGAAGCGGTTTTTCAGCCGCTTCGCTTTCTTTGCCTATTCCTAAAAAACAACCTATTTTAAACATACTATTAGCAAATTTGTAGTAAAATCCGACATTTTTTAAACAATTATTAAGGATAAAATATGGCGGAATTTTACGACGCAAAAGAAGTAGAAGATAAATTTTATAAAATTTGGGAAGAACGCGGATATTTCGAGATAGACGCGAACAAAAACATCCGCAAAGACGGACGTAAATTTTGCATCATGATGCCGCCTCCAAACGTAACAGGCTCGCTTCATATCGGACACGCCCTAACATTCACATTGCAAGACATAATGACGCGCTACAAAAGAATGGACGGCTACAAAACGCTTTGGCAGCCAGGCCTTGATCACGCAGGTATCGCCACTCAAAACGTCGTTGAAAAGCAACTCCTAGCCCAGGGTATCAAAAAAGAAGAGCTCGGACGCGAAAAATTCGTAGAAAAAGTCTGGGAGTGGAAAGAAAAAAGCGGCGGAATGATCGTTCATCAGATGCGTAACCTAGGCGTCTCTCCGGCATGGTCGCGCCAAAGATTTACTATGGATGAAGGGTTAAGGATAGCGGTCAAAAAGGCTTTCGTAAATCTCTACGAAAAAGGGCTCATCGTGCGCGAAAACTACATGATAAACTGGTGTACGCACGACGGCGCGCTCAGCGACATCGAGGTAGAACATAAGAAAAACAAAGGCAAGCTTTATCACCTAAGATACTACCTAGCGGGAGAACAAGATAAATTTATTGTTGTGGCGACTACACGTCCTGAAACCTACTTCGGCGATACCGCCGTAATGGTAAACCCAAACGACGAACGATATAAAAATTTGATCGGCAAAAAAGTCGTCCTACCGATAATCGGTCGCGAGATCGAGATCATAGCCGACGAACACGTCGATATGGAGTTTGGTACCGGTCTAGTAAAAGTCACGCCGGCGCACGACACTAACGACTACGAGGTCGGCAAAAGACACGATCTAAAATTTATAACCGTTTTTGACGAAAAAGGTATCCTAAACGAGCAGTGCGCGCAGTTTAAAGGGCTTGAGCGACTAGAGGCCAGAGACCCTATCGTCGCGGAACTAGAAAAGCTCGGAAACGTCGAGAAGATCGAAGACTACGAAAACCAAGTCGGCTACTGCTACCGCTGCAAAAACGTCGTCGAGCCATACATCTCAAAGCAGTGGTTCGTCAAAAAACAGATCGCGGACGACGCGATCGCAAAGGTCGGCGAAGGATTAGCCAAATTTTACCCGGCTCACTGGATAAACAGTTTTAACGCCTGGATGCGCGAGCTTCGCGACTGGTGTATCTCGCGCCAGCTATGGTGGGGGCATCAAATCCCGGTATTTTACTGTGACGCGTGCGGACACGAGTGGGCGGACGAAGACGAGCCGACGCAGTGCCCAAAATGCAAAAGCGCAAATTTCCATCAAGACCCCGACGTCCTTGATACCTGGTTTAGCTCGGGGCTTTGGCCGTTTAGTACGCTTGGCTGGGGTAACGGCGAGGAGCTAAAAAACGAGAAATGGTTTGACGGCGATTTGGCTGAATTTTACCCGAACAACCTGCTAATCACCGGCTTTGATATTTTGTTTTTCTGGGTAGCCAGGATGATGTTTCAGGGCGAAAATGCGCTAGGCAAGCTACCGTTTGACGATATCTACCTGCACGCTTTAGTTAAAGACGAGCAAGGCAGAAAGATGAGCAAGAGCCTAGGCAACGTCATCGACCCGCTCGTTAGTATCGAGGAGTACAGCGCCGACGTCTTGCGCTTTACGCTTGCGCTACTTGCCGTGCAGGGACGCGATATAAAGCTAAGCGACGAAAAGATGAAGCTCGTGCGAAATTTCACGAACAAACTTTACAACGCGAGCAAATATCTGCTGCTAAACGAGTCTAAATTTGCAAATTTAAGCGATATCAAAATAGAAACCAAGCTTGGCAAATACATGTTAAGCCGATTTAACGAGTGCGTGCGCGAAGTGCGAGAAAACATAGACGCCTACCGCTTTAACGATGCGGCAAACGCGATTTATAAATTTTTATGGGATGAGTTTTGCGACTGGGGTATCGAGCTTAGCAAAGCCGACAAAGGCAGCGTAAAAGAGCTTGGAGCGATATTTAAAGAGGCGATGAGACTGCTTAGTCCATTTATGCCGTTTATCTCCGAGTACCTTTTTCACGAGCTTAGCGGCTCAAATTTAGAAAGCGCAAGCTCGATCATGGTTGAGGAGTATCCGCAGGCCAACGAGCGCGACTTGCAGATAGAAAAGACTTTTGAGCTAGTAATCGAGGCCATCGTCGCGATCCGCCGCGCAAAGGCAATCATCGAGCAAGGCAACTCAAAAATCCCAAAAGCCTTCATCAAGCTAAACGGAAACGAAAATTTGACCGAAGCGACAAACTATATCGCACTGCTAGCCAAATGCGAGCAGATCGAGTTCTGCGACGATAAAATCGAAAACGCAGCTCGCGACGTGAGCGAAAATTTAGAGGCGTTCGTGCCGCTTGAAGGCGTGGATATGAGCGCTGTTATCATGCGACTGCGGTCGCAAAAAACCAAACTAGAAAAAGAGATAGCAAAGCTCTCAAGTATGCTAAATAACGAGAAATTCGTAGCCTCCGCCCCGCAAGCCGTGGTTGAAGCCAACCGCGAAGGACTGCAAAGCGCGCAGGAAAAATTTGCCAAGGTATGCGACGAACTAAAGGTATTTGGCGAATAGTTCGCTCGTTTGAGCCTAAATTTTAAATCAAGGAGAAAAATGAAAGGCAGTATCGGCGGATTTACTTTAGGCACGGTCATAGCCGTCGCACTATCATGGGGAGCCAATAAAAGCATATTGTGGGCGATAATTCACGGATTTTTAAGTTGGATATATGTGATTTATTATTTGCTGATGAAGTGAAACTTTGTCACTAGTTAAATTTAAAGGATAAAAATGAGTCAAAAGATAAAAATAGCAGTTTTAGGATATGGAAATTTGGGTCGCGGCGTGGAGCTTGCTGCGAGAAACAGCAAGGATTTAGAGCTAACAGCCGTTTTTAGCCGTAGGAATCCAAGCGAAGTAAAAACATGCGGCGCGCCGGTGTTTAGTGCGAATGAAATTTTATCGCACAAGGGCAAATTTGACGTTTTGGTGCTTTGCGGCGGT
>NZ_CALKTQ010000143.1 GCF_937997465.1 uncultured Campylobacter sp.
GATTTCATGAGTGGATAGAAAGTGATCTGCTGCGGAGAGATCGATTTTGCGACGTTTATATCGTTTATGAGCTGCTCTTTTGTTTGGTTTGGTAGGTTAAAGATGAGATCAAGGCTGATGACCGGGATCTTGCCCAGAGTCTGCTCGAGCTTTCTTTTCGTCTCTTCAGCTGAGCCGAATTTCTCATATCTGCCAACTCTTTTTAACGTCTCGTTATCAAAGCTTTGCACGCCTACGCTTAAGCGGTCGATAAGCCCGTCAAAACGGCTGAGGCTTTCTGGCGAGATGTGGTTTGGATCGCTCTCGGCCGAGATATCTTCGATGCTAAAGAGATCTTTGGCGAGTTTTAGCGTCTTTTCAAGCTCGGGTTCGTTAATCAGCGTCGTGCCGCCGCCCACGTAAAGCGAGCTAAAATCAAAGCCGGCCTCTTTTATCTGCCTCATCTCCTCACGCAAATTTTCAAAGTAAATTTTCGCAAGCTCCTGCTCGTAATGATACTTGTGAAACGAGCAATACGGACAAAACGTGTGGCAAAACGGCACGTGAGCGTAAAGCATATACTCTGTATTTTCGCGCGGCGTTTTTACGTATTTTTTATCTAAGATGTCGATATTTAGGCCGTTATAAAGAGATTTTTGCATGGTATTATGGGCATAATTAATCGAAAATCTTTCTATAATATTCTTAAAACCCATAATTAATTTTCTCCCGTAAATCCAAATTTATGTTCGTAAGGATATTTAAAAGCGAAATGGACGCGGGTTTAAATTTACGCGGCGCGAGCGTAAATTTTAAAATTTCAAACCGATTACTCAGCTCGGGCGTAAAATTTAAAATTTCAGCCCGTATTTTGAAGCAAAAATCTACCTGCATATCCTTGATATTTGTTTGCTTTGCGCAAAATTCGCCGCCAAGTTACAGCTTGCTTAGGATTTAGCATAGCGGTTGTGGGTAGCCGCGGCTAGATATCTGGTTTATATTATTTACCGAGTTTAGCGCATATCGCCCGCCTTTTGCTTTGAGATTATCAGGCTTGAGTCCAGCTCGAATTTCTCGCCGCTTTTAGTCTGCAGATAGTAAAATTTACCCAGAGCTGATAGAACTTTGACGTTGTAGAGCTCTACGTAGTCGTCTCGCTTCCAAGCGTACGTTTTGCAGACGGGAGAGAGATTTATCGCGCTTGCCTTGAGCGGGCCGCTACGATTGCCGTTTTTATCGTACGTTAAAACCGAGTTTTCAAAAACGACCTCATCGCTAGACGCAACGCCTATATCTTTGCCGTTAGCGTCTATAAATTTTATCTCGTCGTTTACTCCGCTAAAAATATACGTCTCGTTGCCGTCTTTTACGGCTAGCTCGGCCTTTTGTTTATTGTACGAGACGATTTGCGCCTTTTGTTTTGCGTAGCAGCCGTCCTTCGCTCTCGCGCCGATACAGCCGTTTTGATTATTTTGGCAAACGCTTTTTGGCAAAGCATTTAAGGCGTCTTTTTTGAGCGATAGCATTTTGTAGTTTATATTTCCCAGATCGGCTACTTGGACGATTTTACCGCTCATAACCGCGACGATGACTAAATTTATGATTATCAAAGACCAAAAAATTATCTTAAAATAATCTATATCCTTAGATGTTATCAACGCCCTAAACAAAACGGCAAAAAATGCCATAAAAAGCACTAAAAAAGCGGTAGTAAACCCATCCTCGCTTACGCGGACGTAGGCAAACAGAGCCACCATAAACGGAGTCGCAAAGGATAAAAATCCGTGCGATATCATAAAAAGCAAAAGAGGAATGTCGAATTTACCGTTTTTAAAGCTGCAAAGTAGGCAAGATACGACTATCGGCGCTATAAACGCCGCAAAATAATAGTTTAAATCTGCCGCAGCCGGGAAAAAATATCCGGCGCCTATAAATGCTATACCCACAAGCGTGGCCATCAGATAAATCGCGTAAAAAGGCTTTTCGTTTTTTTCGTCGCCATCGTCAGAAACGATCAAAACTAAATGCAAAGCGGGAAATATATATAAAATAATAAATAAACCAAAACCCGATATCGCTAGCGCGCTAAGTAACGAAAAGATGCTTTCGCTACCGGCTACCGAGAAAAATCCGATATTTTGCCAAAAGATAAAATATATTATAAACGGAATCAGCCCCAAAAACGCGATTAGAACCTGATAGTATTTTTTCACGCGGCGAATTTGCTCCGAGACGAAAAGCTTGATACGCTTTTGATTATATACTTCGTTGTATTTTTTATAAACGTCCGAATCGCGGCTTAATTTATCCAAATTCGCAAGCAAATTTACCTGGCGATAAATTCTGTCGTTTAGCTCGTCTATATCCGCAGCCGTTTGCGAATAATTATCGCAGCTAAGGTTTTCAAATTTAGCCAGTCTATCTTTTAACAGACCGATTAGTCCCAAGACATCCTTGTCGCACTCTTTATTTTTAAGCGTTTTGATAAAATCGCCGTACTCCTTTATGGCGCTATTTTTTTCTTGGATTAACTTTTTAAAATTATCCATTAAATTTACTTCAAATTTTTAAAACTTATCGGTAACTCCAAATTTAACCCCTTCACAAGCCTAATGCACTCCTGCAGATCGTCGATGCTTTTGCCGCTTA
Organism: uncultured Campylobacter sp.; assembly: GCF_937997465.1. GTDB lineage: Bacteria > Campylobacterota > Campylobacteria > Campylobacterales > Campylobacteraceae > Campylobacter_A. The sequence goes on from NZ_CALKTQ010000143.1 coordinate 2,629, forward strand.
CTCGCACCTCTTCGCCGCGGATCGCCGCTGTTACTTTTAGCTTTGCGTCTTTGATCGCTTTGGTGATTTTTTTCGCGTTTTCGCTATCTAGGGTGTCGTTTAGCTTTAGCGTCGCTTTGATATTTCCGCCGCTCGCGCTCTCACGTTTACTCTCGGTGACGGCTACCGGCGGGATGTTTCGCTTGATGAGCTTTGAGATCACGATGTCTTTTAGAGCGTCGATTTTGTTGTCGCTAGAGCTTAAAAGCGTGATAATTTTTTCCTTTTCGTTTAGCTCCACTTCGGCCGCAAGCCCCTTAAAATCATATCTCGCCGCGATCTCTTTTTTCGCCGTCTCCAGCGCGTTTTTGACCTCCATCATATCGACCGCCGCGCTTATATCAAAACTATGCTCAGTTGCCATTTTTATCCTTTCAAAATTTATTTAAATAGCCCTTTGATCTTCTCAAAAATCGACTTTTTGCCAGTCTCTTCTTGCTCTACTGCCTCTCCAATCTGCTGCACAGCAGTCTGTGCATAGATGATAGCTCCCTTTGGATCGCAGTTAAAGAGATTTGAATATGAGCTTGATTTGTTTAGATCAAGTGGATTTGGCTCCACGACCTCAGTGGCCTCAAGTAGGCCTGTTTCTAGCTCGCATGCGTAGTTTAGAGCATCTAAAAATACAGGTAAATTTTGAGCGTAAAAGCCATCAACCGCCTCTTTTATCTCGCCACCTGCTTCATAGTCAGCCTTTAGTTTAGCTACGTTTTTAGCGTTTACATAAGCGCCACAACAGTAGTTTTCGGTGATCTCATTATAAATTTCGCCACTAAATTTATCCAAAAAATCGCTTGGTAAAATTTCTCGCCAGTTGCTGATGTAGTTTTTAAATTTCTCGTTTTGCCGCGCCAAAGAGCTTAGCGCTGTGCCCCGAGTGTAGAAATATTTTCTAAAAAATCATTAATTTTAATCAAGACGAGCGTAAACT
>NZ_CALKTQ010000144.1 GCF_937997465.1 uncultured Campylobacter sp.
GGTAGCGTATTTTGCAAATTCGTTCAATTTAAGCAGCAGCATGTGCAAGGCTGATTTGCGGCGATTACGCAAGCTTGTAAAGGGTCAAATTTAGCGGCTCCGTTAGTCCAAAACGCCAAATTCTACGTATCCCTCCATCGCAACGAGTAAAATCCAGCCCGCCTCGGAAGCGCAAAAATAGCGATGCTCTGGGATGTTTTCAACCGTAAATTTTAAAAAATCGTAAAAATACTCGGGGGCAAATTTGACCCCTGTGCCGCTCAGATTGTCTCCGACGCAACTTATCTCGCCGCTTAAAATTTTAATTTGGATATTTGGATTTGAGTTTAGAAAGTTTTTAATATCGGCAAAATTTTTATAATCAGCCGTTTTGTAATCTTTTAAATTTTGCAAAAGCGGTTTTGAGCCGACAAAGGTAAAATTTCGCTCTATAAACTCCGCTCCGTCGTCGCTAATACGCCACTTTTGGCCCAAATTTGACAAAAAAGCGAGCATCTCATCACCCGCTGAAATAAAATTTGAAACGGGATTTTTCGGACTCATTTGTCTCCTTTTGCGAGATTGCCGTAAATTTTATAAAAACGTAAATTTTAGCAAGCCGCTCGTATGTTTATTTTGTAAATTTCAAGTGCAAAGCTTGCGGCAAAGAATTCGCAAAAACCGTAAATTTAAACAAAAAGGTGTTATATCTTGAGATGATTTTTGAAGTTGCGACGTAAAAATAAAACGGAGCGGACCGGTCGTCCGTGAGTATTTATTTTTACTAGCCCTTCAAAAAACGTCCAAGAGATAATGCCCTAAAATCACTTAAGAGCTTCGAGCCTAACCGCAACCGAACGCTTATGTGCCCCCAGCCCCTCGGCATCGGCTAGCTTCATGCATGCGTTTCCTAGCTCGCTTATGCCTTTTGCATTTAGCGAGATGAGCGAGGTGCGCTTCATGAAATTTTCAACCCCGAGAGGTGAGTAAAATCTCGCACTACCGCCTGTGGGCAGCGTATGATTCGGTCCTGCCAGATAGTCGCCCATCGCTTCAGGCGTAAAGTGTCCGATAAATATCGCGCCCGCGTGCCTGATCTGCCTGGCTAGCTCCATCGCGTCGTTTGTCGCGATCTCTAAATGCTCTGGCGCTAGCTCGTTAGCCAGCCTCACACACTCATCAAGGTCGCTAGCTACGATGATAGCACCCTTTTTATCGATACTAACCTGCGCGATGGGCTGCCTAGCTAGAGTCTTGATCTCCTCATTGATATGCCTTTGTACCGCTGCGCCGAAAGCTTGATTTGGCGTGATGAGTACGGCGCTAGCCATCTCGTCGTGCTCGGCCTGCGAGAGCAGATCCACGGCGATGTGGCGAGGGTCGGCGCTCTCGTCGGCGATGACGCAGATCTCGCTAGGGCCGGCGATCATATCGATATTTACCTCGCCGTAGACGAGCTTTTTAGCCGTCGCGACGTATATGTTGCCAGGGCCCGTGATGACGTCGGTTTTTTTGATCGTTTGCGTGCCGTAGGCCATCGCCGCTACCGCCGAGGCGCCGCCCACTTTATAGGCCTCCTTGATGCCGCAGACGTGCATGGCGGCTAGCAGTAGCGTATTTACCTTGCCTCCGACGGCAGGCGTGCAGACTACTATCTCCCCAACGCCCGCAACCAGGGCCGGGACGGCGTTCATGAGAAGCGAACTAGGATAGGCAGCCTTGCCTCCTGGGATATATAGTCCGGCGCGGTCTAGCGGAGTGTACTTTGCGCCTAGCAAAACACCGTGCTCATCGTGCTCCATCCAGGTTTTTGGTAGGCTTTTTTCGTGGTAGCTTTTGATGCGATCAAAGGCTAAATTTAGAGCGTTTCGCAGGCAGCTATCTATACTGTCGTAGGCCTTTTGCATCTCGTCGGTGCCTATTTTTAGGCTATTTGCGTCGGGTTTCCAGCGGTCAAATTTCTCTATCTGCTCAAAAAGCGCCTCGTCGCCTCTAGCGCGCACATCTCCCAGTATCTGCGAAACGGCGGGCATAACCGCGCTCATATCGCCGTTTGAGCGGTTTACCAAAGCCGCAAAATAGTCCTTAAAATTTTCGTTGCTAGTGAGTAAAAACTTCATCTCGTCTCCTTAAATTTTCTTTCGTATCTTAGTTTTTGACTGATATTTCCGAGCGCGCCGCCTTGATGGATGTATAAAATCTCGTTTTTAAATGCGCCCAGATTTGCCATCATCGTTAAAAAGCCCACAGGGTCGTAAATGAGCTCAAATTCTATCCCCGTTTGCTCGCATACTTCGCGCCAAATTTGATAAAGCTCGAGCTTTAAATCACCGAAATGATATTTCTTAGGCGGCGGCAAAATGCGAACCTTTGAGTTTGGCGTCAGCGCCTCGATCTCGCTTTTTAGATAGTCCGCGTCACCCACGCAAGGACAGGTAAAAACGTCAAATTTGACATGCTTGGCCAAAAAAGCCGCCGACGTGCCCGTGCCTGAAGGCAGAAATATATCAACGGTCTTGCCCTCCGCATCCGCCCAGCGCTCTATCTGCCTAGCCTGCGAGATAAAGCCCGTCTCCGCCTGCGGCTGCCAAACGCCCTCGTTTATAAAAAGCGAATCGCCGATAAAGTAATCCTGTGCAGCGGGTAAATTTGAGCTTGTTTGGTCTGCGATTTTTTTTAAATTTGAGTTTTTATGGCTTATGCATTCAGTGGAATTTACATCTGCTAGCTCTGCTTGTTCGTCAAATTTACTCAAAATTTGCCTGTTTAAATCTTGTAAATTTGATTTTTCTATTTGCAAATTCGGCTCGACTTCGGCTTGCAAATTTGACATATTTTTTGCATTTAAATTTAT
>NZ_CALKTQ010000145.1 GCF_937997465.1 uncultured Campylobacter sp.
TTTTTTCACAGAGCCATAAGAAGTAGTGCTTATATACCTTTTTTTATAAAAGCTTCTGACGGCCTTAGAATAGGACAATGGGATTTGTCTAAAAGTAGAATGAAAGAAATATTATTTTTTATTCCGCCAAAATCCGAGCAGAAAAAAATAGTAGAATACATAGAAAATAAAATATCCAAAATCGATAAATTAATAAATTTAGAGCAAGAGTATATAAAAAGTCTAAAAGAGTATAAGGCGTCGCTAATAGATAGCGTAGCAACAGGCAAAGTAAAGGTATAAAATGAGCGAAATTTTAATCTACCAAAGCAACAACGGCAAAGTAAATCTAGACGTAATGCTAGAAAATGAGACGATATGGCTCTTTCAAAAACAGCTTTGTAAGCTATACGGCAAATCAAAATCAACCATAAGCGAACATATAAAAGCTATATTTGAGGATGAAGAGCTAGATAGAAATTCAGTTGTTCGGTTTTTTCCGAACAACTGCTAGTGATGGCAAAAATTACGATGTCGAACACTACAACCTAGATATGATAATAGCGCTATAAAATATAGCAAAAAAGTTAACAAGGAAAAGCGATGTTTAGCAAGACGAACGAAGAGGCGTTTGAAAGTAGCATAGAAAAATACCTCTTAGAAAATCACAGATATATCAAAGGATACAGCAAAGATTTCAACAAAGAATACGCAATAGACGAGGTTAGGCTCTTTCATTTTTTAGAAATTTCGCAAAAAGATGAGCTTGATAAGCTAAAAAGAGATAGCGATTATAAACAAAAGATACTCTATCAGCTAAGTAAGATGATAAGCAAATACGGCGTGCTTAAAATTTTAAAAAAGGGCTTTAGCGTGGCTGACGCAAATTTTACGCTATTTTATCCTGCGCCGATAGCTTCAAGCGGAGATGAAACCAGAAAGAAATTTAGCCAAAATGAATTTAGCCTCACGAGACAACTAGCCTATTCAAAGCAAAATCCAAGCCTTGAAATAGATATGGCGATCTTTATAAACGGGCTTCCTATAATCACCATAGAGCTTAAAAATAGCGCGATGAGCGGGTACGGACAGACGGCTAAATATCACGGCATAAATCAATACAAAAAAGATAGAGACCCAAAAGATACGCTTTTAAATTTCGCTAGATGTTTGGTGCATTTTACTTTTGATACCAATGAAGCATATATGACTACAAGGCTAGATAAAGACAAGACTTTCTTTTTGCCGTTTAACAAAGGGGATAAAAACTCCGCGGGCAATCCGCCAAATCCGAACGGACACAAAACCGCATACATTTGGGAGGAAATTTTTTCTAAAACGTCTTTGGCGGATATCTTGCAACATTTCGTTAGGCTTGATGGAAAGGATACGGACAAGCTAGAGAGTAGAAATTTATATTTCCCAAGATATCATCAACTAGACGTAGTAAGAAAAATAATAGACGATGTAAGCAGTAACGGAGTCGGCAAAACATATCTCATACAGCACAGCGCAGGAAGCGGAAAGTCAAATTCTATAACTTGGTGCGCATATGGGCTCATAGAAATATATCCTGCAAAAGAGGGAGTAAGCGACAAAGACATGGAGTGTCCGCTATTTGATAGCGTCGTAGTGGTAACGGACCGAAAGATACTAGATAAATAACTAAGGGGAAATATAGCTAGCTTTAGCGAGGTAAAAAATATCGTCGCTCCGGCGTTTAGTTCGTCTGAGCTAAAATCAAATTTGGAAAGCGGTAAAAAAATAATCATAACAACCATTCAAAAATTTCCTTTTATAGTAGACGGTATAAGCGATCTTAGCGATAAGAAATTTGCCGTCATAATCGACGAGGCACACTCCTCTCAAAGCGGAATAGCACATCATAAGATGAATGAAGCGATGGGTAAAAAAGATTTTGACGACGATATGGACGTGCAAGATATGGTGCTTGAAATAATGCAAAGCAGAAAGTTTAAAAGCAACGCTTCGTATTTTGCATTTACAGCCACGCCTAAAAACACAACGCTTGAAAAATTTGGAACAAAGCAAGCTGATGGCAGTTTTGCTCCGTTTCATCTATACTCGATGAAACAGGCGATTGAAGAAGGTTTTATACTAGATGTTTTATCAAACTACACAACGTATAAAAGCTACCATGAGATAGTAAAATCCATAGACGATAATCCCTATTTTAAGACGGATAAAGCGCAAAAAAGGCTTAGGGGCTTTGTCGAGAAAAACCCATCTACCATAGCTATAAAAACAGAGATAATCTTAGATCACTTCATAAACAATATAGTAAAAACAAACAAACTAAAAGGCAAAGCAAAAGCCATGGTGGTAACGGCCGATATACAAACGGCCATCCTTTATCACAAAGCTATTATTAAAAAGCTCCATGCAATCGGCGATCCATTTGGAGCTATCGTCGCGTTTTCCGGCAAAAAAGAGCTTAATGGGATAGAATATACAGAAGATAGCATAAATGGATTTGATTCAAAAGATATAGCCGACAAATTTGATAGCGATCACTATAGGCTACTAGTCGTGGCGAATAAATTTTTAACAGGATTTGATCAGCCAAAACTTTGCGCGATGTATGTAGATAAAAAGCTAGATGGCGTTTTGGCAGTGCAAGCTCTCTCACGCCTAAACCGCGCCGCACCAAAATACTCTAAAAAAACAGAAGATCTCTTTGTGCTTGATTTTTTCAATAAAATCGAAGACATAAAGGTCTCTTTTGATCCGTTTTATACATCGACATCACTAAAAGAAGAGACGGATATAAATGTTTTACACGAGCTAAAAGCGGTGCTTGATGATAGCGGAATTTATGAGCGAAGCGAAGTGGA
>NZ_CALKTQ010000146.1 GCF_937997465.1 uncultured Campylobacter sp.
AACGATCGCGTCGACAGAAATTTCATCACCTTGTAGCCTTGCGCTTATGCCTATTGGCACTTGGCAGCCACCTTCTAAAACGCTTACAAAATCACGCTCGATAGTAGTTTCAATGACTGTATTTTCATCGTTTAGAAAATCAATCTGCTCTAAAATTTGTTTCTCATCTCTAGCCTCTATGCCAAGAGCACCCTGCCCCATCGCAGGCACCATCTGATCTAGCTCAAACGGCACTATATGCGCGACTTCGGAGCGTAAATTTAAGCGGTTCACGCCCGCCATCGCTAGGATAATGGCGTCAAATTCGCCCTCTTTGAGCTTGCGCAGGCGGGTTTGGACGTTACCTCGCAGCGAGATTATCTCAAGATCCGGACGCATCGCCAAAAGCTGCATTTTGCGGCGTAGGCTCGTCGTGCCCACGCATGCGCCCCCTGGCAGATCCTCAAATTTAGCGTATTTTTCGCTTAGCATCGCATCTCTCACGTCCTCGCGCGAGCAGATCGCGGCTAGCACTAGCCCCTCCGGAAATACGACGGGTACGTCTTTTAGACTATGTACTGCGATGTGCGTTTCGCCGCTTAGCATGCTGTCTTCTAGCTCTTTCGTAAAAAGCCCCTTACCGCCGATCTTAGCCAGCGGGGTGTCTAGGATTACGTCGCCTTTAGTTTTCATGCCCGTTAGCTCGACTGCAAGCTCCGGGTAGCGCGATAAAATTTTATCCCTGATATGCTCGCTTTGCCACATAGCCAGCACGCTTTTTCTCGTTGCGATTTTTAGTTTTTCCATATTTGCCTCTTTTCTTCTACGACTTCGACGTCGATGATCTCGCCGTCATCGCGCGGTTTGCTCTGCCCGCTCTCAAATTTTTCGTAATAATATTCGCTCCCACCCTTGCGCTCGCCGCCGTTTTTTAAATTTGCAAAAAACGCGACCGCTACGATCGCCGCGCCCAAAACGTCGGTGATAAGCCCCGGGATAAACATAAAAAATCCCCCGATCGCCATACCTACGCTGCTAAAGACGTCTGAGGGCTTAAAAAACGTGATGTTGCTAGTGAGCTGAAAAAATCCGACGCGAAACATAAAAAATAGCCCCAAAATAGCCGATGCGATGACCTCTAGAACTAAATTTAAAAATCCGTACGCGTGGATAAAAAAATACGCCGCTACGATCTCCAAAACGACGTAGGGCGTAAAAAAATGCCTTATCATAGGCTCTTTAGTCGCGCTAAAACTTCGCTTGCTTTGACGGTTTCTTTAACTAGGCCGCCCCGCGTGACGAGTTCGACCGTACCTTCAGCTAGCCCCTTGCCCACGATCACGGCATAAGGAAATCCCATCAGCTCAAATTCGCTCATCTTTACGCCAAAGCGCTCGTTTCTATCGTCAAGCAGCACCGAAACGCCAGCCGCGCGCAAGCTCTCGTAAAGCCCCTGCGCAAATTTAACGCCCTCGTCGTCCTTTAAATTTGAGACGATGATTTCAAATTTAAACGGAGCTAGGGTTTCGTTCCAGATTATGCCTTTTTCGTCGTGCTTAGCCTCGACGGCGACGGCTACCAGGCGGCTAATGCCGATGCCGTAGCAGCCCATGATAAACGGTTTTGCCTTGCCGTTTTCGTCCAAAAACGTCGCACCCATCGGCTCTGAGTATTTGGTGCCTAGCTTAAATATATGTCCGACCTCGATACCTTTGCTAACGCTTAAATTTCCTCCGCAGCAAGGGCATTTGTCGCCGGCTTTTACGGCGGTTAGGTCTTTGAAGCGCTCCGCGTTAAAGCTGCTAACGCTAACGCCGACGAAGTGATAATCCCGCTCGTTTGCGCCGCAGATCATCTGCGTCTCGCCTTCAAGCTCTTTATCGATATAAAACTCCACGCCCTTTAGCCCGACCGGCCCGCAAAATCCGCCCACAAGCCCAGCCACCGCGATCTCGGCCTCGGTTGCGTCCGTTAGCTCGAGCGCTCCACATGCGTTTTGCGCTTTGACCTCTTGTAGCTCATCCTCGCCGCGCACGAAAAATACTACGATTTTCTCGCTCTTTTCACCTTTATCGCCGATAAAAATCGCCTTTTTTATCACCGCTTTTATGCAGTAAAACTCGTCAACTCTAAAAAACTCCGCCACGTCTTTGATGGTTTTGGCATTTGGAGTTAAAAATTTAGCCGCGTCAGCCTCAGGTCGCTCGGCCTGCGTCGTTCGTTTTGCGCGGGTTGCGGCCTCTATGTTTGCGGCGTAGTCGCAGTTTTCACAGACGATGATATCGTCCTCGCCGCTATTTGCAAGCACCATAAACTCTTTGCTTCCGCTGCCGCCTATCGCGCCGCTATCGGCTCTAACCGCGCGGAAATTTAGCCCAAGGCGAGTAAAAATTTTGCTATAAGTTTTCTCCATCA
>NZ_CALKTQ010000147.1 GCF_937997465.1 uncultured Campylobacter sp.
TGTTTAGGTTGTCATATTCTGGCATCATCTCCACAAACTCAAACCTTCTTCTAAGTGCCGTATCCATAAGAGCTATGCTGCGATCCGCTGTATTCATCGTGCCTATTATGTATAAATTTGACGGCACTCCAAATTTCTCTTTTGAATATGGTAGCTCGACCATTATCTCGTTATCTGCGCCGAGCCTTTTTGACGGCTCTATAAGAGTTATGAGCTCACCAAAAATTTTAGAGATATTTCCGCGGTTGATCTCGTCGATAAAGATGGCATATTTTGGTGTGTTTTCATTAAAAAACTTTTGTCGCTCATCTTTTGGTAAATCGCAAAAATCCCTAAGTTTGCCTTTGTAATCACTAAGAAGCAAGGCGTTTTCGCAGCACTGATAAAAAATGCCTTTTGATATCTCATAAGTTATATCGCCATCTTCGTTTTCGCTATCAAATACGGGCTTTATACCCTCAACAAATTCCTCATATCCATAGCTTTGGTGAAATGTTATAAATTTAAAATTCTCTTTAGTGTAGCCCGTGCCTACTTTTTGTTCTTTTATCTCTTTGTATTTTTCATAAAGTTTCATAGCCTTAGGACACTCATTTTCAAGAGTTTCTTTATCTACTACTCTCCACTCGCTTTTATTGTTTTTTTCAAAAATGAAAGGCTCTGTTCTTTTGAATTTTACGTTTTCACAATCTAACATAGCATGAGCTTGTAAATCTCTAGAAACAGTTTGTTTTGGATCCTTAGAATTTGCTTTCAACGCTCGCATTTTAAACAAATCATGGCTTACTATATCGTTATCGTTTTTCGTATATTTAAGTTTAAGCCAACCGCCATTAATTTTTGACATAGCTGCATCATACAAGATGGCTGCAGCCACTTGAAACCAAGTGTAGTTTTCTATTTTTAACATTTCATATAGCGCGTCAGTATCATCGCTTGATTTTACATTGAGATTCTGAGTAAATTTATCCATGATTTTTGAAAGTTTATAGGTTTTTCCGGTTCCTGGAGGGCCATATAAAATTTGATTTAGTGGAAAATTTGCTTGTTTCTTTTGTATTTCATCGCTTGTTGTTGGCATTGTCTCTCCCTTGCCTTTTTTAAATTCTATATATTTATTTACTGCTGAA
>NZ_CALKTQ010000148.1 GCF_937997465.1 uncultured Campylobacter sp.
TGTTTAGGTTGTCATATTCTGGCATCATCTCCACAAACTCAAACCTTCTTCTAAGCGCCGTATCCATAAGGGCTATGCTGCGATCTGCTGTATTCATCGTGCCTATTATGTATAAATTTGACGGCACTCCAAATTTTTCTTTTGAATATGGCAGCTCCACTATTATCTCGTCATCTGCTCCGAGTCTCTTTGATGGCTCTATTAGAGTTATAAGCTCGCCAAAAATTTTAGATATATTTCCGCGGTTGATCTCGTCTATTATTAGAACATATGGCATGGTTGATAACATGTCTTCCAACACGGCGTCAGGATGTGTACCATACCTGTATGACGATTTAGAATTGTCTTGGTCAAATAATATTTTCTTAAGACTATCTTTGCTCATGGGCATGGGGTTGCCGTCTGCGCTACTTGCAGATCTAGCCTCTATGCCTTTAGCTGTATTTTTATATAAATAAAATTCATAACCATCAGATGTTTTTAATTTTTTATTAGAAGTTTCATTTTTTGCATAATTAGGCAAATTTGCCGCATATATATCATATAATTTATCAAATCTATCTTCAGAAATTTGTGGCACTTTCCATTTTTTATGCTCTTTGTACTCTTTTATTCTCTTGCAAATTTCCTTAAAGATGCCGTCCTCAACTCGATAATGTATATTTTTATCCTCGGTATATGCTTTTAGGCCTTCAACAAATTCCTCATACCCATAGCTTTGATGAAATGTTACAAATTTTATTTGTCCGCTTTGTACATATTCATCAAATTGCTTTTTTAGAGCTTTCCTCTTTTCTTCGTCGTTGATTTCTTCTTCACCAACTTTTTTCCCTCTTATTATTTCGATAGCTTTTGCTATTGTGGTATATGTCTTTCCTGTGCCTGGAGGGCCGTATAGGATTTGGTTTATTGGCATTATATCTCCTTTGCCATTTTTAAATTTTATATATTCATTTGTGGCATATATGTAGTTACCAAAAGTTTTTTTGCTTCCACCTGTTTTTAAAAATTTTTCTTCTAGAGATCTTTTATCTATATTGTTATAATCCTGCAATGAATAAATTTGATTATCTTCTAAAAAACCAATGAAGTTTTTTAAATAAGACTGATAGGATTCGGTAGAGCTCTTTTTTATTTTTTTATTTTCATCACAATAAGCCCTAAAGCCATCATAATCTATAACTTCATTCATATTTTCTCCTATATTTTTTAAAAATATAACGCTGTTTGCGGCTTATTATATACCGTTATCTTTTAAATATTATTAAATAAATATTTTATTTAACCCCTTTATGACGCTATATTGTTTATGAATAATTTTGTTTTTTACTAGCCTATGATTACCAAAAGATTAAAATTTTGAGCTTCTTTGATTGTATATTATCCTATATGATTTTGTTAAATACCATTGCTAGTACATTAACTCATAAATTTACATATTTGGACAGTTTTTTGTCCTTTTAACCCAGTAAAATACCCTCAAATAAAAAACAAACAAGGAGCCAGGCATGAGAAACGAAAGCTTTTATGTAGACAACGAGATATACGATCTTGCAATGCTTTGGATACTTCGCGCGATTTTTCGCGCCGGAGGCGAAAGGGAGTTTTTAAGATGCAGATACGATAATGTCCTTGAGTTTCTAGGCGTGCATTCAAGCGAGCCTGCAAAGCAGGACATCGAAGCTCTTAAAAACAGGCTTGACGTCCTTGAAAAAGCCAAAATCTCATGCGAACTAAAAGATCTCGAGCATAATCTAAATTTACTACAGTTAAATTTAGGTCTAAACGACACCGAAAAGACTATTCTCAGATTCGTCGCTATTATGTTTAACTATGAAGTAGTCTCGGATGCTTGCGAACTGATAGGAGACCTAAATAGTAGACAAGCCGTAAAATCCCTATCGCAGATATTAAATTTAAATTCTAGCGACGTTCAAAACGCTTTTATAAAAGACGGAATTTTCGCCAAGACCTCGATAATAAAACTAGACAGCTATGGACGTAATCTAAGATCAAAAATCGACGTGCTAAATGGCGAATTTGTAGAAGCATTATTTACTAAATGCAAAAGCATCAACGAAGTATTTGCAAGCGCAATAAAGCCTTGTAGCGAAACGAATTTGACCTTTAAAAACTATACTCACGTAAAAGAAGATATGCAAATTTTAGTCTCGTTTCTAAAAAACGCCATTCTCAAGAAACAAAAAGGAGTAAACATACTCCTCTACGGTTCAGCAGGAACCGGTAAAACAGAGCTAAGTAAAGTGATAGCTAGCGAGCTAAATTTAAAGCTATATGAAGTAGCTTATGCAGACGAAAGTGGATATGCAAACGAGCTAGAAAGGATAAGATCTTATTGTCTCGCGCAAAACGTCTTATCTGCTGGATCAAATTTGCTGATGTATGACGAAGCCGAAGACGTGTTTAACACTAGAAACGAGGAAAAAAGACAGTACGGCAAAGCCTTTATAAACAGATCCCTAGAGACAAACGAAGTGCCTACCATCTGGATAACCAATAATATCTACTGTATGGACGAAGCCGTAGTTAGACGCTTTAACTTAGCTATAGAGCTAGGGGTGCCTAATGAAAACATGAGAGCTAAGATCATCAAAGAATACAGCGCAAATTTGATAGATAATAAGCTAATAAAAAAGCTAGCCAAAAATCAACATGTAGCTCCCGCAGTAGTTAGCAACGCAAGCTTAGTCGTTTCAAATTTAAACACTAGAGATAAAAATAAAGCCTTTGAGCGAGTGATAAGCAACACTCTAAAAGCTCAAGGATACGGAGAGATCGAAAAAGACAAGTCAAGCGACGATCTGCCTAGCAGCTACGATCCAAATTTCGTAAACTCGAACTGCGATCTAAACGAGCTAATGAAAGGCATAAAAGAGAGCAAAAGCGCTAGAGTTTGCCTATATGGAGTACCCGGTACCGGCAAGAGCGCCTATGCTAAATTTATCGCTAAAAGCCTAAGAAGGCCTATAATCATCAAAAAAGGAAGTGACCTTTTGTCTATGTGGGTCGGAGGAACCGAGCAAAATATAGCAGAAGCTTTTAAAGAAGCAAAAGATAAAAAAGCCGTACTTGTATTTGACGAAGTAGATAGCTTTTTACAAGACAGAAGTATGGCTGCACGAAGCTGGGAGATAACTCAAGTAAACGAGATGCTAGTGCAGATGGAGAGTTTTGACGGGATATTTATAGCCACTACGAATTTAATCGATAATCTCGATAAGGCAAGTCTTAGAAGATTTGATCTAAAGCTAGAGTTTGGGTATCTATTGCCAAATCAAGCTCTAAATTTATTTAAAAAAGAGTGCGCCTTGCTAAAAGTCAAATTTGATGAAAATGCAGCCAAAAAGGTTTCAAATTTAGGCTTGTTAGCACCGGGAGATTTTGCTAGCGTGAGAAGACAAGCTAAATTTAGACCTATTAAAAACGCAGATGATTTTTATGAGAGACTAGAGCAGGAAGTTGCGCTAAAGAACGAAGAGAAAAGTGCTAGGATAGGGTTTTAGGTTGCAATCTTGTTTGGTTGTATACATTATGCTATAATTTAAATTTTATTTAGAAAAGGAGAAAAAATGATAGAACAAAAATCAGTTAGGGACATAATAAATGAAAAAGTAAATTTTATCGTGCCCTCATATCAAAGAGGCTACCGCTGGGATGAGAGAAATGTTAAAGATTTACTAGATGATTTGCTTGAATTTATGCAAGATCCCAATAGTGGTAAATTTTATTGTTTGCAACCGCTAGTAGTTAAAAAGATTGGAGCCAATCAATATAACGTCATAGACGGTCAGCAAAGGCTTACTACTATTTTTATTA
>NZ_CALKTQ010000149.1 GCF_937997465.1 uncultured Campylobacter sp.
CGCGACGGGGCCGCTAGGCCAGGGCGTAGCAAACGCGGTGGGCTTTGCTATGGCGGCAAAATACGCGGCTAATCTGCTAAACGAGCCTGAAAACACCATCATCGACCATAAAATTTACTGCCTCTGCGGCGACGGAGACTTGCAGGAGGGCATCAGCTACGAGGCCTGTGCGGTTGCCGGCAACCTACATCTAGACAACCTCGTTTTGATCTACGACTCCAACAACATCACGATCGAGGGCGACACGAGTATAGCTTGGAGCGAGGACGTGAAGGCGAGGTTTGAGGCGCAGGGCTGGGACGTCGCGCGCATAGACGGCCACGACTACGATCAGATCGAGTTTGCGCTCGAGCAAGCCGCCGAAAAAGAGCGCCCGTATCTCATCATCGCAAACACCCGCATCGCAAAGGGCGCGGGCGAGCTAGAGGGCAGTCACCACAGCCACGGCGCGCCGCTTGGCGAGGAGATCATAAAGGCTGCTAAAATCGCAGCCGGCTTTGATCCTGAGCGCAAATTTGCTATTGGCGAGGACGTTCTTATTCGCTTCCGCGCCGCTCTAGAAAAGGGCGACCTAGCCGAAGCTCAGTGGAACAAAAAGGTAGAAAATCTAAGCAGCGAGAGCAGAAATATGCTAAACGCACTGTTAAACCCTGATTTTAGCAAGATAAATTTCCCTGATTTTAGCGGCAAAAAGCTAGCTACTCGCGACAGCAACGGCGTCATCATGAACGAGATCGCGCGCGCGATGCCTGGCTTTATCGGCGGTAGCGCGGATCTGGCGCCGTCAAACAAAACCGAGCTAAAAGGCATGGGCGACTTCCCTAACGGCCGCAACATCCACTACGGCATCCGCGAGCACGCCATGGCTGCGATAAACAACGCGGTCGCTAGATACGGGCTTTTCTTGCCGTTTAGCGCGACGTTTTTTATCTTTAGCGACTACCTAAAGCCGTCCGCGCGTATCGCCTCGCTGATGAGCATCAGGCACTTTTTTATCTTTACGCACGACAGCATCGGCGTGGGCGAGGACGGCCCGACGCATCAGCCTATCGAGCAGCTTAGCACATTGCGCGCGATGCCAAATTTCTACACATTCCGCCCGGCCGACGGCAACGAAAACGCGCTTTGCTGGAAGGCGGCGCTAAATTTACGCGCTCCAAGCGCCTTTGTGCTTAGCCGCCAAGGCCTAGCTCCGCTTGAAAAAGGCGAACTAGGCGGCGTAGAAAATGGCGCTTATCTACTAAAACGCGCGCAAAATGCCAAAATCACGCTAATAGCCAGCGGCAGCGAAGTGGAGCTTTGCGTCAAAGCGGCTGAAATTTTAGCCGCTCGCGGTATCGGCGCCAACGTCGTCTCTGCGCCGTGCTTTGACCTGCTTTGCGAGCAGCCGCGCGAGTACGTAGAGCAGATCATAGATCCAGCGACCAAGGTCATCGCCGTCGAAGCCGCAAGCGCGCTGGAGTGGTATAAATTTGCCGATGAGATCTACTCGATGAAGAGCTTTGGCGAGAGCGGCAAGGCGGGCGCATTGTTCGAGTATTTCGGTTTTACGCCTGAAAAGATTGCGGAATTTGCGCAGGAAACGGCGAAGTAAATTTAGCCTCTTAAATTTGACGGTTTTGGCTCCGGCCGGATCCGTTAAATTTGAGAACTCATACCGGGCGAGACCCGCATCAAATTTGCGCGGTTTGCTCGCGGCAAAATCAAAATTATAAAAAGGGAAATATTGCAAAAATATAGGCAAAAAACAGGGCGATTCGCCGACGAAAATTTCATCTTAAATTTAGCTCGCGGCGCGGGTAAATTTGACGCGCAAAAAGGCACGATCGAGCAAATTTGCGCTAAAGATAAAATCAAATTTAGCGCACAAAATCAGCTTAAATTTAACCAAAAGGCCGCGTGATGGAGCTTTCGCATATTATCGTTTTGGCCCTAGTTCAGGGTATTAGCGAGTTTTTACCGATCTCTAGCTCAGCTCACCTCGTGCTGGTACCTAAGCTACTTGGCTGGGCGGATCAGGGGCTTGCCTTTGACGTCGCCGTTCACGTAGGCACGCTAGCGGCGATACTTTTTTATTTTAAAGACAGGCTTGCTGGGCTCGTGCGCGATTTTTTCGCATCTATCGCGCGGCGCGAGAAAGTCGGCGACAGCACGCTCGTGTGGTCGGTTGGCTTTGCGACCGTGCCGGTGGGGCTTTTTGGCCTAGCGTTTAGAGACGCCATCGAGCAGTACGCTAGAAGCGGGCTCGTGATCGCGGCGATGACGATAATTTTTGGTATCGCGCTCTACGTCGCGGATAAAAAATCGGGCCTAAAAACAGAATACGAAATGACGATCAAGCTCGCTCTCATCGTGGGTTTAGCGCAGGCGATCGCGCTGATACCCGGCGTTTCGCGCTCGGGTGTGACGATGACGGCGGCGCTGATGCTTGGCTTTAGCCACAAAGCAAGCGCGAATTTCTCGTTTTTGCTCTCAATCCCCGTGATCGTGCTAGCAGGCGGGCTTGAAGCAGTAAAGCTGCTAAAAACCCCGGACGCGCTGCCTTGGAGCGACCTTGCTATCGGCGCAGCGGTTAGCGGCCTTAGCGCGTATCTATGCGTGCGGCTGTTTATGGCGCTGATCGCGCGAGCCAGTATGCTGCCGTTTGTTATCTACCGCATGATTTTGGGCGTGTTTTTGTTTGTGATGTTTTTATAAAGATAGCTAAATTTGGGCTCAAATTTGAGGTTAGCGGCCCAAATTTGCTTTTAAATTTAAAGCGCAAATTTGACTAAGACCGGTCAAAATTTAGCTTTTCCAAAACCTCTCTTATCCTTGCGCTTCTACTCTCTACGCTATCTTCTTCGCTAAACATCCTGTGTTTGCTATGTTCAAACGGCGGCAGGTCTTTGACGAAGTCGTAAATTTCCTCAAAGCTTAAAATCTTGCCGTGCAGGTCGTAGCTGGCGTTTAGCGCCTTGCCTTTTATATTTGCGATATTTGCGTGGATATGGCCGTAGAGCTGGATAGAGCCATAGTGACCCCTATTCCACTCGGATATCGGATAGTGAAAGGGCACGAGATGAAATTTATCCTGTTCGCGCTGCACTGTTATCTCTTTGTAATCGCAAATTTCCTCAAACAACGCGTTACCGTCTTGCTTTTTCATCGCTAGCAGCTCGTCTTTATGTTTTTTTATCGCTTCATCGTGATTGCCTAGCACTAGGACGTGCTTGCCGTTTAGCTTGCTAAAGATGGATATATTGGTCTGCATATCCTTATGAAAGCTTAGATCGCCCATATTATAGACCGTGTCGCAGGGATTTACCCTCTCGTTCCAATGGCCAATAAGCGCTCTATCCATCGCCTCTACGCTAGAAAAAGGCCTAAAGCACGGATGAAATCTCATGATATTGCTATGTCCGAAATGCAAATCGGAGGTAAAATAAATCATTTTTGCTCCTTTAAATCCACTTCAAATTTCTCGCCGCTTTTTATCTCCATGATAACTAGGCGCTTGAAAAACACGGCCCCTACGTCCATCGAAAAGACGTTATTTGCGCGTCTGGTTATCCTATTTTCTTCGCTTGCGACGTGCCCGTGAAATATCCTCTTGCCCGTATTATTGCCCTCCCAAAAGGGCTCTATGCTCCACAGCACGTAGTCCTCGTCCTGCTCCTCTTCGCTTTTATCGCCGTCAAAGGCTGCATGGACAAATATGCTTTTCTCCGAGCTCACGACGTGAGGCATGTCACCGATAAAATCCTTTAGCCACGAGAGCGCGAAGCTGTTTAAATTTCGCTTGTAGATCGACCTTTTGGTTTTATCGCCGCCGTTTCTAAGCCAAATTTGATGATCTAGCGAGTCGCCGCCAAAATACCCGTCCATCATCATTTTTTCGTGATTTCCCAGTACGTGGATCAGCGCGTATCCGTTTCTAATAAGCTTGGCGTATCTTTTGTAAAGTCCGATCGTATCCTCGCCGCGGTCGCAGCTGTCGCCCAGGATGATTATCAGATCTTTTTTGGTCAAATTTATCTTTTTAAGCATCAGGTTAAAAAGCCCGAGGCAGCCGTGCAGATCGCCGAATACGAAAATCCGCGCGTAATCATCTTCGTTTATGTGTTTTATCTTTATCATTTTTGATTCTTGCGTTAAATTTGCGGAAAATTTCGGGTTAAGTTTTATAAGATTATGGCAGATGGGAAGGGATTCGAACCCTCGAAAGCTTGCACTTTACACGCGTTCCAGGCGTGCTCCTTCAACCGCTCGGACACCCATCTATGAAGCCTGGATTATAGCTAAAATTTAATAAGCGCAAACTTATATTTGAGTTTGATTGCGTTTTACGGCGGCGTCAAATTTGAGCTCGCATAGCGTTTTAGCGTCATAAAGATGCGGGTTAGGGCGCAAAACAGCCAAATTTGCCGCCAAATTTAGTTTAAATTTGAGCGAATTTACTCGGCTTGCCCAGAGCGAAAACAAACATCCTGCATGCCTCGCGAAACGGTTTTATGTGGCTAAGCATACGCGCGATAAGCCCCCAGCGGTGTTTGTACATATTTGTCATGGTGCCGATTTCTAGGCACTTGATGTGCTCTTTATCCCACGCCTCGACCTCGCCCGCGCCCTCTACGCTCATCTTAAATTTCACGTCTCCTTTCATAAATTTGAGCACGTCGTGCTTGCGCGTGTTTGACTTTGCGGCAAATTTGTTTATCAGATCGGCAAGCAAAAGCCCCTCGAACCGCTCGCTCAAATTTAGCACAAACTCCCGAAATACTGCCTTTTCAAAATACATCGCCACGCCCTCTAGCACGAAAATAAACTTCGCGCCTGCGTGCTTTTTTGCTAGCTCGTCCATCCACGCGGTTTCTAGCATCGAGCACGCTAGGCTGTAGTTTCGCGGCGCTTTTGGCACGAGCTTATCGCGAAGCGCGATGACGTCTGGCAAATCAAGGTCGTAAAAGGTCGCCTCGGGGCAAACGGGAGCTAGCCGCAAAGGCCTGGTATCAAGCCCGGCGCCTACTTGAACGATGACGGCGGTCGGGTGCTCGCGGGCAAATTTAAGTATGCAGTCGTCAAAAAACCTCGCTCGTATCACCGTGCCGACCCTGCTTAGCGTCGAGCGGTCAAATTTAGCGAAATCATAATCTATCTTGCTCACGACGTCTCCCGAAAACGCGTCTTTTAGTATAGGTGTCGTTTCTTGGTTTTCCTTGCTTCTAAAGTATAAATTTATAAGTAGCGTCTCGGAGACCGTGCCCTCAAATTCGATCTTTTCCATACGGCTTTTCCTTTTTATTTTGATAATCTTTATAGAAATTGTAGTGCAAACGGCTTTAAAATTTTATAAAATTTAGCGTTTAACTCGCCGTTAATGCAATGTCGTTTATAATACGGCTTTTAAAAACGAAAAAAGGCAAAAAATGAAAAAAATCCTCATCATCGCAGGCTCGTGCAGCAACGGCGGCGCGGGGCTGCAAGCCGACATCAAGGCGTGCGCGCACTTTGGCTGTTATAGCGCGACCGCGGTCACGGCGCTAACTGCCGAAAACACGGACAAGATCAAAAATATCGTTTCGCTAGATCCCTCATTCATCGCCGACCAGCTCGAGATGCTCGCGGCCGAGTTTAGCTTCGACGCCGTTAAAATCGGTATGCTATTTAATGAGCCCATCATGGACGTCGTGCAGGGTTTTTTAGAGAAAAACTCTGCTCCCGTGGTGCTAGATCCCGTCTGCGTCTCGAAAATGGGCCACAAACTCATCAAAGATAGCGCCATCGAGCGACTAAAAGAGCTGATGAAATTTGCCGCCGTCACGACGCCAAATTTACGCGAAGCTGACGTGCTTTTCGGCGATGATTTTACGAATCTGCCGTGCGACGTGATCGTGAAAAAACACATCATCGCGGGCAAGAGCATCGACACGCTCTACCGCAAGGACGGCAGCGTGCAAAACTTTGAGACGCCGTTAGCCGACCCGCTCGTTATCATCGGCGCTGGCTGCACGTTTTCTAGCTCGCTAGCCTGCCTGCTCGCACGCGGCGAAAGCCTAGAAAGCGCCATCCAGCAAGGCAAAGAGTACATCTACAACGCCATAATCACCGGCATCGACACGAATCTAGGCGTGAGAAAACTGCTAAATCACGGGGTTAAATTTTAAATTTAGCGTGCTTGACGCCGTAAATTAGACTAAGGATAAAAGAACTTGCGAGGATTTATGAGTATAAGCCACAAAGCGTCTTTTATTATTATTTTTCTAATCGCGGCGACGGCCGTCTACTTAAATTTATACGACGGATGGGAGCTGGCGCGAAACTACGAAAAAAATCGTATCGAGATTTTAGCATTGCGCGATTTTGCGCGCGAGATTAGGCCTCGCGGAGTTTGGTTTGATCTGCGCTTAGACGGAGCCCTGGTTGAGACGTTTAGCGCCGTGAGTGCCGATGAAAACCAAACCGCGAGCTTCATCCGCGTAGATAAGCGAACGAGCGTGCAGGAACCACTGCGGATACTGGGCTGGGACGAACAGACTTTTGGCGAACTAAAAGCCAAACTAAAAAGCGCAAACGTCATAGGCGTAAGAATCTGGGGCAACGAGGCGTTTGGAGGCGAGCGCAAGACGACGATTTATTATCGCAATGAGGGCTTTGGGGGTGCGTATTACGAGATTTTTGACGACGCTTCGGACGAGATACTGCGAGGCGACGAAGAGGCGGGCTGCGACGATAGATTTCATTTAGACGGCGTAGCTTTGATTTATGAC
>NZ_CALKTQ010000150.1 GCF_937997465.1 uncultured Campylobacter sp.
CTATCATATTTTACTAAAGATGATAAGAGAGAATCCGCTTAGCTTATCTTGAGCCTATAAAAAATACATTGGTTACGGTAGTCGTGTTTATAAATAGCTTTATGTCGGGATTGTTTTTTATAAGCTCGGCTATGTATATTTTAGTTTTTAATGCCAGCTTCGCGTCGCTTCTTATTTTATCATATGTAGTCGGCGTTTCATAATCGACCAAGATGTCTATTAAAGCATTGGTGTCCAAAAATACGTTATAAGACATATTTTTTAGCTCTTGCTTCTTCTAGTTCTTCGGGTTCGACGGGAATGTTTAAATTAACGCTACCGCATACGCTATTAAACGCTTCTAGCTTTTTATTGGTTATATTTTCTTCTTTTACCTTGATATCATTGCCTAGGCTTTTTAAAAACTCCTTAACCTTGGCGAGCACATCAGGTTTTTCTATGGATAGTTCCAGTTTGGCTAGCATATTAATCCTTTTAGACTTTTAATAATTATAGCATATTTCCACTATTTGGCCTTGTGTATTTTTATACTACGGTAAAACACCTTAAAAGCATCAATATATAGATAATTACAAGATCGGTTAGATAAGTAAAACCCGTAAATGATATACTAAAAAACAGTATCTACAAATCAGTTCAATACCTAAAAAAGCTACCGAACGATTTTTTGTTTGAGATATTGGTATGCAGATTGCATGAAAATCAGTCGTTTATTTTTTCTTAAATTAAGCTGGCTTTTATAATAGCCGTTAGGCTATTTGCCTGTCTGGCTAAGACCTTACTGCACTATCGCTTAAGATAGTGCTAAAACTTTGTTTTTGGAATTCTTACATAAGAGATGTATAACCATTTAATGAAGTAAAAGTAAAAACTGTTTTGTTTTTTATTAAAGTAAAATTACATTTTAAAATTACTTTTGAAACTTCGATAAATTAAACAAAAATTATTCCTCTTTTTGTTAGAATATTTTTATGAAGGACTACGTCCTCCCCAATATCGCTAAATTTTAAAAATAAATTATTTACTCAAAACCTTATTTTTAATCATTGAAAATCATTATATATTTCTGTATAATTGCCCGTTAATAATTTTTAAAGGAGTTTAAATGCAAAAGCAAATCGCGCTTAGTTTAGCGCTTGCGGGCGTTTTAGCTGCCGCGCAAAACGAAGTAGAGCTAAAATCGCTAGAAGGCGTAAACGTCACGGCGCAAAGATCGTCTCAAAGCGTAGACGAGATAAGCAAAAGTGTCTCGGTAGTAGATAAAGAGGCGATAGAAAGAAAGCTTGGCAAAAGCGTACCCGAGCTAATCAGCGAAGTGCCTGGAGTTTCAATCGTAAACGAAGGCATAGACTCAGGTACCGTAAACGTGCGCGGCTTTAGCTCATCTGACTACCGCGTGCCGATGTTCGTAGACGGGCTTAGATTTAGAGGTAGGCCGGCGTTTGAGTATTCGATATTTACGCCCGATCAAATCGAAAGGATAGAGATAATAAGAGGTCCTGCTAGCACGCTTTACGGCACGGATGCCTTTGGCGGCATAGTAAATTTAGTCACCAAAAGAGCTAGCGGAGACGTGCACGGCGACTGGGCACTATCGGACACTTATCTTAGCACCCAGTATCAAAGCGCGAACAAAGGCGTGCAAAACCGCTTACAACTCGGCGTAGTCGGACACGGGTTTGACGCATTGCTCGGCTTAAACTACAAACACGGCAAGGACTATGACACTCCGGCGGGTAAAATACCAAATACGAGGTATAATTACCGAAGCCTTGATTTTAAAGGCGGATATAGCTTTGCCGATTTTCACAGACTTGAGCTCGTAACCAGATATACGGAGTCTGAGCGCGGCGTAGTCGGTACGGCGGTCGGCGCTCCTGGAACGGCGAACAAAAAAGGCTTTCAAAAATACATAAAAGAAGCGCCTCTTAGAGAAAAATACGTAGCGCTAAACTACGAAGGTAACATAAACGACAAATTTATATTAGATTCTAGCTTGTACTACAGAGAGCTTTATACGCACCTAAATATAAGGCCGTATATAGGAGCTATGTCGCCTAGACAGGTCGATAACTACGTAAACGGCCCGAAGGTCTACGGCGGCAAATTTATCGGCAAATTTATAGGCGACAGCCTAACCCAAACCTACGGCGTAGATTTTTATTACGAGGACTGGGATAGCGTGTATCAAAGCGTAAACAAAGGCCCTAGCGTACGCAACAGGCTAAGAACCAAACAGCTTGATATCGCGGGCTTTGGCTTACTTGAATACGCGTTTAGCAACGACGCGATTTTGAGCGCAAATTTACGCTACGACCGCATAAAAACGTCCTTTGATATGGATAGCTCGATGAGCCCCGCCGTAAAAGCCCTATACGAAAACGCCAACGATAGAAAAGACGGCAGAGCCAGCTACGGACTGGGACTTATTTACCCTATCACCCAGGGGTTTGAGTTTGTAGGAAATTTCTCTACTTCGTTTAGGGCTCCTATGAGCGGCGAGGTTGCTCCGATACTTACGTTTTCGGGCAGCGAGGCGTATCTACCAAACCCTGATCTAAATATCGAAAAAGGCGTTACCTACGAGGCCGGACTTCGCTATACGGATAAAGCGCTTAGATCAAATTTGATATTTTACACGGGAGATTATAAAGACCTGATCGTCGAGCGAAACTGGCAAAGCGGCGGCGTGACCTACTATCAGTCGCAAAACGTAAATAGAGCCAAGATAAGCGGAGCGGAATTTGACCTAGCATATAAATTTTTATCAAATTTGGAGTTTAAAACAAACGTCGCCTACACTCGCGGCAAAAATAAACAAACCGGCAAACCGCTTCCGGAGATCGCTCCGCTTAGCGGACGCGTGGCTGTTTCTTATTCGCCGGAGTTTTTGGCAAACTCATACATAGAGTATAGCGGCGACTGGGCGGCAAGAAAGACGCGCATAGACGACAGCGTAGAGCGCGAGCGAGCCGGATATTTCGTGCATAACCTATACTTTGGTAAGAGTCTGGGCAAACTAGGATTCTTAAAAGATTTTAGCCTAAATTTGGGCGTCGAAAATATCTTTGACAAAGAATACGCCCCAAGCCTAAGCTACGAGCTAATCAGCCAGCCTAGAAGCGCTAGCAACCCGCTAATAAATCCTGGCAGAAATTTCAAACTAGGATTTAAGGCTAGCTTTTAAAATTTAAATTTGCCGAGCGGGTTTTAAACAGCCCCGCTCAAAAGCCCTAAAATTTACAAATTTAAGGATCAAATTTGAGAAAAATCATACCTGCTTTATTGCTACTGGCAGCGACGCTGGGCGCGCTTGAATTTACCGATCAAAGCGGAAACAAACTTCATTTTGATGGTTTGGTTAAAAGCGTAGCGCTGTTTCCGGTGCCGCTAGCTTCGTTTTCTCTTAGCGTCGAAAACAACGTATCTCGCCTAGCCTCCGTCCATCCCGTAGCCAAGAAAAACATCGAGCGCGGAATGCTGGGAAAAATGATCAAAGGCGCAGCTAGTATCCCGGCAGGCGGTATCGGAGATGACTTTGCGCCAAACATAGAGGAACTACTGAAGCTCTCTCCGGATCTAGTCGTGCAGTGGGGCATGAGAGGCGAAAAGATCATAGAGCCGCTGCGAAAAGTAGGCCTAAACGTAGCTTTGGTAAATTTAAGCGGCACGGAGGAAGACCCTCTTTTTTGGTTTGGTATGCTGGGTCAAATTTACGAAAAAGAGCAAAGAGCGGAGCAAATTTTACAAAATAGAGCCGAGGTAAGAGCTAAGATCGAAAATTTCGTAAAAGGGCTTAGCAAAAAACCGAAGGTTCTTTTTATATTCGGCCGAGATAAAAGCTACGAGGCTGCAGGAGGCGGGACGTATTTTGATTATGAGATCAAGCTAAGCGGCGGAGCAAATGCGGCGAATTTCGGGGGATTTAGAATTTTAAATAAAGAAGAAATTCTCGCGCAAAATCCGGACGTTATCTTGCTTAGCAACTTCGACGAGCTAACTCCGCGGGACTTTTTTGATGATAAAATTTTAAAAAATGTAAAAGCCGTCAAGCAAAAAGCCGTCTATAAAATGCCTCTGGGAGGCGATATGTGGGAACCGCCTACGGGCGAATCTCACCTAGGCTGGGCGTGGTTTAGCGTGCTATTTTCTGGGCAGGCGCATATAAATTTAAAAGACGAGATGAAAAAGAGCTACAAGTTGCTCTACGGCTACGATCTAAACGATGATGAGATAGCTCAAATTTTACGCTTCGACCTAAACGGAGAGAGCAAATTTTACGAGCTTTTTAGATAATGAAAAAATATCTGTTTTTATCGCTTTTTCTGGCCTTTGCAGTCGTTTTTTCGCTGCTTGCGGGTAGGATTTCGCTTGAGGGGCTAATTGATTATTATCAAAACGATAAAGAGACTCTTTACGCTTTGATATTTGACCTGCGCTTGCCTAGGCTGATAGCGGCGTTTTTGATAGGCGCTAGCCTTAGTGCGGCGGGCGTGATATTTCAGGCGATGTTTGCAAATCCTTTGGTAAGCCCAAATATCCTGGGTGTAGGCAGTGGGGCTGGATTTGGCGCAGTGGTTTGCATTTTAGCCTTCGGTAGCCCCGTAGCCACGCAAATAGGCGCTTTTATTTTCGGCTTTTTAGCCGTCATGATAGCTTACGCCCTAGGCGTTTTGGCAAACAAAAACTCAAAGCTCATGCTGGTGCTTGCGGGCATCATCACGGGCGCTATCTTTGAAGCGCTGATCTCCGTCGTCAAATACGTCGCCGACACGCAAGAAAAGCTACCTAGCATCGTATATTGGCTAATGGGAAGCCTAAGCGCCATATCTTGGAGCGACTTAGTGGCGCTTGCTCCCGTTTGCGTTATCGGGCTCGTGCTTTTGAGCCTAATGGGCTGGAAGCTAAACATTTTATCCCTAGGCGGCGAACATGCAAGCATTTTGGGCGAGAGCAAATTTTTAGGCTTTATCTTTATCGTACTTGCTACTCTGATAACGGCTGCAAGCGTAGCCATCGCCGGTATCATCGGCTGGGTCGGGCTTTTGATGCCGCATGTTACGAGGCTGATTTACGGCTCCGATAACTCGCAGCTAGTTCCGATTTCTGCGATATTAGGCGGGATATTTTTGATGCTAACCGACGTCGCGGCTAGAAGCGTGAGCTCGGCTGAAATCCCGCTAAGTATCCTAACCGCGCTTATAGGCGCTCCGATGATCGGCGTCATCATCGTTAAAAAGGGCAAAAGATGGTCTTAAACGTAGAAAATTTAAGCTTTTCTTACGGGGCGAAGCAAATTTTGCAAAATTTAAGCCTTAGCCTAGAAAGCGGCGAAACGCTTGCGATTTTGGGCCCAAACGGCATAGGTAAATCTACGTTTTTAAAGATTGTTTTGGGACTTCTAAAAGCAAAAAATGGTCAAATTTTGATTGATGGCCGCGATCATGCCTCTCTTAGCGGCAAAGAGCGTGCCAAACTCGTAGGATACGTGCCCCAAAGCGAAAATATCGCTTTTAGCTTTAAGGTAAAAGATCTGATTTTAATGGGCGTAAACGCAAACGTCGGTATGTTTTCAAGGCCGAGCGCAGAGGATAGGGCGATGGCCGAGGAAGCCGCACGGATAGCAGGCGTTAGCGAGTATTTAAATTTAAACGTAGACGAGCTAAGCGGCGGCATGATGCAGCTAGTCCTAATAGCTCGCTCGCTAGTACTACGGCCCAAAATTCTAATCATGGACGAGCCGACTTCCTATCTCGACGTCTTTCATCAAAACGCCGTTTTAAGCCTAATCAAAAAGCTAAATAGCGAGCAAAAAACATGCGTGATCTTTACCTCGCATCACCCCGATCACGCGCTTGCGGTGGCAGATAAAACCTTGCTTTTAAACGGCCCCTTAGGATATGAATTCGGTGCAACCGATCAAATTTTAAAGGGCGAAAATTTAACGAAACTCTTTGGTATCGATTTTATAAATTTAAACGTCGAAGATAAAAGGAGATTGCTGGTTAGGTGGAGGGTTTAGTAAAAACATTTTCTTGTTTTCGTTAAATATTCTAGATAAGCCTATAAAATATTGGGAGTAATAAAAATCAAGAAGTTGGAGCTCGGATGAGAGTAGTGCCAACGGCTATCGTCAGGTCTAAATTTGCTAGATGAGAGCATGGCAATAGTGGGGACGAGGATAAAATTTGCGGATATATGCTACGCTAAAGTCATTTTATAGGATTATTTTTTGTAAAATGCTTCCATTGTACCACCTTTTATCAAAGGTGTTCCATGGTTTAAGAAAAAAATCAAAGAAAGGGAAACTGCAAAATAGACGGTTTAAATACCGATAAATAGGGCATTTATGGTGTCACGGGGGAGACTTGAACTAAGGGCGTCCGGCTTATGAGGGATTATTGAAATTCGCACCAAATTACCTAAAAAACGGTATACGGCCGATATTTCTTTAAATATCTGCTACAGTTTGCTACAATTTTTATCGTATAACGACGATAATGCAATATCTCGTAAAACGAAACGGCATATATCATTTTAGGATAGCCATTCCGCTATATTTAAAGCCGTATTTTGGCAATAAAACCGAGTACACAAACTCTACCCGCACAAAACGCTTCACTTTAGCGATGAATCATGCTAAGATTTACTCTAGAATTTTTAATATGATTAAAAAGGCGGCCAAGATGAATTTAGGTAGCGAATTTATAGAGCATTTAGTGTTTACGCTTTTGGAAACCAAGGAAATCAAAAGTGTCAAAGAGCATGATTTGCTCGGCAGATATATAAGCATAGACGGACTATTGTCGCTTAATTTTATATCTAAAACAAAGCCTTAAGGAAAACAGCTTGCCGGACACGATATCAAGAGAGGTCGACGAGATATGCAAGAAGCTATCTTGCGCCGATATATCAACCAAGAAGACTCTAGGTAAAAGACTGCTAGAAGCTACTATCGATAACATAAATCATATATCTTATAAAATGTCTAAAAATCAAAAACTGCTAAACGAGAAACAACAAGCTTTCGTGCCGCTGGGCAAAAGACGCCAAGATATAAATTTAAGCAACGATACTAAAAATGAAATAGACCCAGTTGTTAAGAACATGGACGTAAATGCTTATCAAGACGATATAGATCTTTTAAAAGATAGCGATCTGGTGCTTCCTTTTACTAAAAGATCATTAAAAAACAGCGTTTCGGAACTAACCGACTCGATAAATGCTCTGGCTAGGCAAAAAGGAGCATTGATGACGAACGATATCTTTAGGTTGTTCGGACATAAATTGCTGCCGGACGGAGACGATAGGCCGAGCGGAGATTTAAAATTCGGATACGGCAATCTAGGCGACTATACTTTAGGAGGTTGCGTTAAGGTGTATAAGGTTAGCGATTATGAAGATAAAGGCATAATTTTAAAAGACCCAGAAGAAAGATACTTGGATGCGGCGCCAGAGCTTGCCAACGCCGACGATACTGAATATATTAACGACATTACGTTAAATCAAGCTATTAAATTATCTCAAGGTATTATCGCAGATAGAGCCAAAGCGCTGAGCGAACGGCTAAGATCTAGTAAAACCCTAGCCACCGTAGTAAACAAGCATGAAGCCGGAACAGACGTAATTACTCTTAAAACGGCTTTTAATAATTACGTATCTAACACTAGCGTATCTAGCAGCTGGAGCGACAGCACCCTGGGTCTAGTTAATCACGTAGGAAAGCTTATGTTTATGTACTTTGGCGGCGACTTAGATATTAAAAGCATAAAAAGAGACGATTTACTCAAATTTAGAAATACCTTGCTTATACTACCGACCAAACTCTCTCAAAACAATCTCTATAAAAACAAGAACTTAGACGAGATCATAGCTATAGCAAAGGATAAGCCGAAAATTTCCAAGTCCACTATCAAAAAATATATAGTTAGAATCTGCGAATTTTTTAAATATTGCTACGACAGTGATTACTTCGCTAAAAATCCCGCCACGGATATTCAAATAACCTTAACCGCCGATGACGTTATAAATAAAAAGCCATACCGAGATAGCGACGTAAACGCTCTTTTAGCCATTGTCTGCGATATCAAGGAAAACGGCGATACGAAAAGTCAAAGAGTAAATAAAGACGAACTGTTTTTCGTAACCCATATCGCAGCGTATTCGGGAATGAGGCTAAACGAAATAATCCAGCTAAATACGGACGATATAATAACCAAGGACGGCGTAGTTTGTTTTAGCTTAAATATGGAGATTGACGTAAATACCGATAGAAGCAAAACTTTAAAAACCAAAAACTCTATAAGAAACGTACCTATTCACCCTAAATTAAAAGATATCGGACTTTTTGAACTAATAGATAGTAAAAAGAAATCTGGCGCTAAAAACGGTAAGCCCGTAAGACTATTTAATTGCGACAATAAAGACTTTTCAGAATATTTTAGAAAAAAGATCAACATGAGAGTAATAAAAGACGATAAAACAAGGACGTTTCATTCTCTTAGGCATACTTTTATAAACAAGCTAATTCAAGGCGGCGAGAGGATAGAGCATATAGCGGCTTTAGTGGGTCACGAGCAACAGTATAAGATTACTATGAATACTTACGCAGAGCCCGTCAATATGAAATTTTAAAAAACTTAGTCGAAAAGATAAATTTTATAGAAGTTAAGGAAGAAGAGGGGTAAAAACGAGTAATGCTCTTTAAATCGAAGGACACAACCTAGTTCTTTGCGTAAGAGGCGAATTTTTTGTTTTTAAAAGCTTATGGCAAGCACAAACGTAATCGTTTGAGAGATTAAGACGTGTCCACGATACGTATTTTACTCCCTTACCCCTCTTTACTTTGCTTACGCGCTTGTATACCGCAAGGCGACTTCTTTTTAGGGGATATGGTATAATACTTTAAATCAAATTTGAGGAGACAAGATGACCTCGATTAATATAATACCCGATAATAGCAACCTAATACAAGCCATAAAAGCTGTTTTACAGCTAGATCCAAAAGCTCAAATAACCTATGACGACGACCTTGGAGGATTAAGCCTTGCGGATGCGAAACATTTGCAAGAAATTTCCGACGCAGACGATAGAGGCGAGGTAAAATACTATAGCTTTGACGAAATGAGAGAGCGCTCTAAAGAGCATTTACGAAAGCTCGGCGCGTCTTTATGAAAATAGTTCTTTCGGATAAATTTGGTAATGAGCTGGAAAGAATACTAAATTTTATCACTCAAGATAGCCTTAGCAGAGCGATCGAATTTAACGATACCTTGTATGACAAAATCCTAGAAATTCCAAGCAGGCCTTATAGTTTTCGCAAGAACAAGCTACTTAAACGAGAGGATACGAGAGACTTAATTTTTAAAGGCTACGTGATAGTTTTTCGTATTAAACCGGACTACATTAAAATTCTGTCGATATATAAGCATAATTTGCCGGATTATTAACCGACTGGCGTAGGTTTAGCGCATCCTATTGCTATTAAGTATTCGTAGCAAAAACGGGAAAAATCTGAATCTTTTCTAAAATTTCCTTGCCTGCAAATACTTTTAAAAAATAATTTCTTTTAAAACTCCCTAAAATACTATATCTCTTAAAAATTCCAATCGCTAACTGCTCTTTTATCTTCCCTTTTTCTAATGATCATGATGGGATTGAATAAAAAGATTAAAAGGAGACTAAATGAGTATTCTGTTAAAAGCAATAATAGAATGTCCGCTTAATTTGTCTTGAACCTTTAAAAAATAATCATTTGTTGTTTTTAAACCAACCGGTAATCTACAATCGATTTTAATTTCGTATAGCACCTAAGCCCTACCTGACCCGTATCGTTTAAAATATTAAACGCTAGATACCTTTGTGAACGTTTTTAGTCCTAGGATATAGGAAAATCCCAAATAAATATTTTTCGGGTCTATTCAGAGGCTTTTGCCTAAACGCCGCTATTATTTCGGTGCAGAGCCCTACTCTACGGCTTTTGGCCTATGCTAACGACATCTATGTCGCTACCACGACTCCGCTCGCATTTAAAAATGCTCGCTCCGTGTTTGAGAAAATTCGGAAATCCCGATTTTCTTTTCAAAATACCCAAACGAATATTTTTTAACTCGCCCTAGGCTCGTAAAAATCAAAATATCTTTTTTGA
>NZ_CALKTQ010000151.1 GCF_937997465.1 uncultured Campylobacter sp.
TCTTGCCGTCACGATTAGCATCGAGCCCCTTAAATTCCGAGCCCGAGCGCAGATTTAGCTCTACTCTCAGCCCAGACGGCACCTCGCTTGCCGTCCACTCCTGCAAGCTCAGTGCGCCGTCGTGATCTTTATCGTTAAAGTCCATAAAATAAGGCACCGGATCGGCGGGATCGCAACCGTATGCGCCGAGACATAACAGCACAAGTATAAAAATTTTATTCATTTCGCCTTCTTAAATTTTATCTTTTTGCGACGTTTGCGAGCGGTAAACATAAAATTTACCCGCATATTCGGACGCACTTAAAACCTGCGTTCGCAAAAGCCCTATACGGCGCGGCTTTAGCGCAACCTACAGCTCCTTTTTAAGCAGCTCAAGCATGTTAAATTTTAGCTCGTTTATATTTTGTCCCGTCGCCGAGGAGATCGGCATCACGAAAAACGGCTTAGCGGCGTCAAACTCATAAATATCTTGTTTAAATTTCATCTCGCCAGCCGTGCACGCGAGCCCCAAATGCGCCAAAAAAGCGTCAAATTTTTCCTGCAAATTTTCGGCCGCGTCCGCGCGAGTTAGAGCGATCGCGTAGTCTCTTTTCGCAAGCTCTCCTGAAAATTTCGCCGTCTCCGCCCGTAGCGCGTCAAACTGCTCCTCAAGGCTGCGGTAGTTTGCAAGATCAAGCATAAAAAGCAAAATTTTCGTGCGCTCGACGTGTTTTAAAAACTGCACGCCAAGACCGCGCCCTTCGCTTGCGCCTTCGATAATGCCCGGGATATCGGCCATGACAAAGCCACTGTATTCGTCAACCTCGACGAGACCGAGCTTTGGCGTAAGAGTGGTAAACTCATAGTTTGCGATCTGGGGTTTGGCGTTTGAGACGGTCGAAATCAGTGTGCTTTTACCGACGTTTGGAAAGCCCACGAGCCCCACGTCTGCGATGAGTTTTAGCTCTAGTCTTACCTCGCGCGTTTCGCCCTCTAGGCCTTTTTGTGCATATTCGGGAGCTTGGTTGATCGAGCTTTTAAAATGCACGTTGCCAAGCCCGCCCTTGCCGCCTTTTAAAAACAGCTTCGTCTCGCCGTCATTTAGCATGTCAAGCACCAGCTCGCCGCTATCCTCGTCATAAACGCTGGTGCCGGGAGGGACGATGAGATAGAGATCCTCGCCGCTTTTGCCGGTCTTTTTGCGGCCCTCGCCGGGCGCGCCGTTTTGTGCTTTAAACTCACGTTTGCCCTTGTAGGATGAGAGGGTGTGAGAGTTTTTATCGACTTTGAAATACACATCGCCGCCGTCGCCGCCGTCGCCGCCGTCGGGACCGCCTAGGATGACGAATTTTTCGCGACGGAAGCTGACGCAACCTGCGCCGCCGCCCCCTGATTTGACGCTAAATTTTACGCTGTCTATGAACATAGCTATCCTTAAATTTA
>NZ_CALKTQ010000152.1 GCF_937997465.1 uncultured Campylobacter sp.
TCGCCCGCGGCGGCCAGATACCGGCTCCTATTCATAGTTTTAAAAACTAAATTTACAAAGTCCGCTCAAATTTGCGGACTTTATCCTTCAAATTTATACGCGACGTTTAAATATCTTTTAGTTAAAATAACACCAAAATTTATGTTAAGGGGCTATAAATGAAAATTTTACGTTTTTTAGCGGCGCTTTGTTTTGGCGCGGCGGTAGCATCGGCGGCTGGTGACGGCAAGGTAAAAAGCATCGATATTTACGTGACGCCGTACTACTCGGCAAATGACGGCAAAGCCGACTACGTAAAGGTTTACGACAAGATCGACGGTCTGCTAAAAAGCGGCACGCTAGAGGACTTTAAAAGTGCAGAAAAGATCGTGCAGGACGCTCCGCAGATGGTCACGCCGATGACTCTTTTCGTGCTTTCGGCTCGCGCTTACGATCTAGGGCTTCGCGACGAGGCGGTGTTTTGGTTTTATAACGCCAAAAACCGCGCGATCTTGCTAAGAGAGGTTATAAATTTGGACGACGGTAGATTTTTTGAGGTCAAAAGCGCAATAGGAGCGTTTATCAAGCTGGTGGGCGATGTGGTAAATCCATACGCGTTTTGCGACATCAAAAAGCAGCAAGATATCATGGCAAAATCGCTTGAGTGGAGCAAAGCAAATGTTTACGAAGCTATGTTTTTACCGGAGTTTGCGTCGCCTCACGCAGATAGAAAAGCGGCTCTTGCAAAAGCAATAGAAGCTCTAGAAATACGCGCGCAAAAAGAAAAAGACTATTTTCTGAATGATGAAAATTTGGCTAAATTTAAAGCCATGCGCAAGCAAAATAGAACCGACGAGAGGTTTTGTTTTTAAGAAAGCTAAAAATTTAACCGTTAAATTTAACCAAGTGAGCCTCATCAAATTTACCGCTGCAGCCCCGCCCTACTCGCCCAGCTTCTGCGCTAATTTTTCCCAAAACTCGCTTAGGACTAGGATATCGTTGTGCCCGGCGTTTAGCTCGTAAATTTTATCTCCAGGCTTTAGAAATTTAAGCAACCTGCGCGAGTTATCCACGCCGATTAGCTCATCATGCTCGCCGTGAAATATCGTCACCGGCCCGCTAAAACCGCCGACAAACTCAAACGTAGGGATTTTGTATTTGATTAAAAATTTCGGCACAAAGGGCATTTTCTCCCGTGCTAGCTCCTCTAGGCTAAAATAGGGCGCAATCAAAACTAGCCGCTTAGCGCCGTATTTTTGCGCTGCGCGAGCCGCTAGCCCGCTACCCACCGAGTAGCCCACCGCCGTGACCTCGCCCGCGTCATACTCTCGCAAAACTGCCTGCATCATCGTATCCGCATCCGCGTAAAGTTGCTCCTGCGAGCTTATCTCGCCGCCGCTCTTGCCGTAGCCTCGGTAGTCAAACAGGTAAAAATCATAGCCCAAATCCGTAAAATACCGTGCATACTTGCCCCAGCCTTGCAAATTGCCCGCATTGCCGTGGAAAAATATCGCCGCACCATTTTTTGCCTTTCGTTCACCGTTCGCGTCGCTATAAATTTGCCCGCCGCCCCTACTCTGCGCTAAAAATTTTAACCCGCTTATCCACGCGCCGTTTGCGTCTAGTCTGATCTCCTCAAACGGCTGATCAAAGCTAAAATCATGGTTTGGCTCAAGCTTGCTCGGGAAAAATATCATCCGTTCCTGAAAAAAATAAAGCATTGCCAAAATCGTGACATATAACACGCAAAGCACGATACAAAGCCGAAAAATTACGTTCATTTTCGCCTTTCAAATTTATCTGTGCCGGACTTTCTTTGCCCGAAAAATACCTTAACCCTATCGCCGCTCTCGCTTCCGAATTTCTCCTGCGCCGCCAGCCTGATCTCGCCAGCTAACCGCTCGAAATAGCCGTCATCTCCAAATAGATAAATTTGCTTATAAAGCGGCAAAAGCGCCGGGAAATTTCGCCCGACAAAGGCTAGAATTTTATCTCGAAAATTCGGATAGAGATTTAGCCTATCAAACCAAATTTCATCCGCCGCGTCGCCGTAGCGGGATATGATATCAAAAACGGGCGTGATCTGCGGGAAAATCGGCGCGACGAAGATATATGTTTTCACTCCCGCGGCGCGCAGCTTTTTTATCGCTGCGATCCTTGCGGTTACGGAGCTTGCGCGAGGCTCCAGCGTGCGGCGCAGGCTTTCGTCTACCACGCTCAAACTCACGCCTACGCGGACGTTTGGCATGGTTTGTAGCAGGTCTATATCGCGCGTCACGAGGCTTGATTTGGTTAAAATTTGCAGGTTTATATCCGAGCCCGCAACCGCCTCGAGGACTTTGCGCGTAACACCAAAGCGCGCCTCGTACGAATTATAGCAGTCTGTAACCGAGCTCATAAATACGCGCTCGCCCCCGTGCAAGCCCACAAATTTAACCAAGCTCGCCGTATCAAATTCCTTCGCGTCCAAAAACTCGCCCCATGCCTCCTCGTGCCCCGTGACGCCGCGCATAAACTCGGCGTAGCAGTAGATGCAGCCGTGTGAGCAGCCCACATACGGGTTGATCGCGTAGCCGCCGCTGCCGATTTTGGAGCGCGAGAGGATATTTTTGGCGCGGATTTTTGCGACTTGCATTTGATTTTTGCCTTTGATTGCGTGGATTTTATGAGGGATTTTAGCGAAAATTTGGACTTTAAGCTAAAACGACGCAGTTTTACCGATAAAAAGATAAACTTATCAAATCTAAGCTCGTTTTATAACCTACCCAAGTAGCACGCTACGCCTTTTTGCCGAAGTTTATACTGATTTTAAACGACTTTTTGGCAAAATCTACGGTTTAAAAAGTCAAATTTAAGGAAAAATATGCTTGAAGTCAAAAATTTATTGATGAGATTTAACGCACAGCTGCTATTTGAGGACGTAAATTTAAAGCTCACTCGCGGCAACCGTTACGGACTCATCGGCGCAAACGGCGCGGGAAAATCGACGTTTCTAAAAATCCTTGCAGGCGAGATCGAGGCAAACAGCGGCGAGATCGTCATCGAAAACGGGCTAAAAGTAGGCGTGCTAGGCCAAGATCAGTTCGCGTTTGAAAACTTTAGCGTAAAAGACGCCGTGTTATACGGCAACAAACGCCTATACGACGCAGTAAAAGAAAAAGAAAAGCTCTACATGAGCGAAGAGTTTACCGACGCCGTAAACGACCGCTTAGCGCAGCTTGAGATGATAAGCGCCGAGGAGGATCCTAGCTACGAGTACGAGGTCAGGATCGAGAAAATCCTAAGCTCGCTTGGCTTTAGCGACTTTGAAAAGCCGATGAGCGAGGTTGAAAACTCGGATAAATTTAAAGTCCTGCTCGCTCAAGTGCTATTTCCAAAGCCCGACATTCTTTTCCTTGACGAGCCGACCAACAACCTTGACATCGAGAGCATAAAATGGCTGGAAAACGAGCTAAATCGTCACGAGGGTACGATGGTGCTAATCAGCCACGACCGCCACTTCTTAAACGCGGTTTGCACGCACATCCTGGACGTCGATTTTAAGAAAATCAGGCAGTTTGCGGGCAACTACGACGACTGGTACATCGCCTCGACGCTGGTTGCCAAACAGCACGAGATGGAGCGCGACAAAAAGCTAAAAGAAAAAGAGGAGTTGGAGAAATTTATCGCGCGATTCTCGGCAAACGCGAGCAAAGCCCGCCAAGCAACCAGCCGCCAAAAGCAGCTAAACAAACTCGACATCGAGGAGATCAAGGTATCAAGCAGACGCGATCCTAGCATACTTTTCCGCACCAAACGCGACATAGGCAACGAGATCCTGGAGGTGCGCGGCGTCAGCAAAAAATACGACAAAGTTTTGTTTGAAAATTTTAGCTTCAAGCTCGAAAAAAATGATAAAGTCGCCATCATCGGCGCAAACGGCGTAGGCAAAAGCACGCTGGCTAAAATCATCATCGGCGAGGTTGCTCCAGATAGCGGCGACGTGCACGTGGGCGCGACGATAGGGCCTAGCTACTTTGCGCAGAACACGACAAACAAAATCACCGGCGAGCTCAAGCTCTACGAGTGGCTGCAAGACGAAAACAACAAGGACCTAAACGAGATCCGCAAGTGCCTAGGACGCATGCTATTTAGCGGTGCGGAGCAGGAAAAATCAGTCGGCAGCCTAAGCGGCGGCGAGAAGCACCGCCTAATGCTAAGCCGCCTAATGCTAGAGCGCGGCAACCTACTCGTACTAGACGAGCCAAACAACCACCTCGACCTCGAAGCCATCATCGCTCTAGGCGAGGCGCTGTATAAATTCGGCGGCAACGTCATCTGCGTGAGCCACGACCGCGAGCTCATCGACGCCTTCGCCAACCGCATCATCCATCTAAAAGGAAACGGCGAAGTAGTCGATTTTAAGGGGACTTTTGAAGAATACGCCGCGATGAATGAGGGAACGACGGCTTAAATTTATATTTTTTGATTTTAGCTTTGATTTGGCGGGCAAATTTGATGCTCGCTAAATTTGAAATCAAATCCAAGCGGCAAATTTAGCTCGGTTTTGCTGTTTGGGTTTAAATTTTACCCACCGAGACCCGCATCTTGAAAATGCTAAATTTGGTTTGGTTAAATTTAGAGTTGCGGGCTAGGCTCCTTGCGTAAAAAACAACCATTTGAGGTTGTTTTTTACTTTATATAAAGGGGGTGAGGGCTTAAATTACGCTCTGCTAGCAGCTCTCAAAGAGAGTGCAAGCACAAGGCGAGGCAACGCCGAAGCAAAAAGCTCCCCACCTCCTTTAATCCCCCCTCCCCCTACGACGTTAGAAGTTGCTGCACTGCGTGCAGGTTAAATTTGACGCTATCGCGTCGCGTGTTTTAAATTTGCATTTTCAAGATGCGGGTCTCGGCGGGGTAAAATTTGAAATCAATTTTGCAAATTTGACTTCAAATTTAGGCATAAAGCAATAAGGCGAAGTATTTTTGTTCTAGATGAGACGCTTTTTAAATTTGGCGACGGGAGTTACCTAATCGGTAATGACCGAGCCAAATTTAAAAGCAACGAAGTATAGAGCAAAAAGACAAGCCTTACTTGGCAGAATACTGCGCGTCGAGGTACGGTATCAAATACCCATACCCCTGCTTCTCCATCTCCTCCTTTGGCACAAATCTCAGTGCAGCGCCGTTTATGCAGTATCTTAGCCCTCCTTTGTCGCGCGGACCATCGTCAAATACATGCCCCAGGTGCGAGTCCGACATCGCGGTTTTTACCTCGGTGCGCACCATACCGTGCGATAGATCGGACTTTTCGGCGATCAGGCTAGCATCTATCGGCTTAGTAAAGCTCGGCCACCCGCAGCCAGCGTCAAATTTGTCGTACGAGCTAAAAAGCGGCTGACCGTTTGTGATATCGACGTAGATACCGATACGCTCCTCGTCGTTTAGCTCGCTACTGTGTGGGCGCTCGGTCGCGGCGTGCTTTACGACGTCGTATGAGATGGCGCTTAGTTCATTTTTTAGCGTTGCGTCGTCTTTGTTTTTGTAGTTTTGCAAATTTTGCTTCATATCGCGCTTTTTGTCGCTCAAAATTTCGCCCTTTTTAGGCAGGCTCTCAAAGGTCACGTGGCAGTAGCCGTGTGGGTTTTTGTCCAGATAGTCCTGATGATACTCCTCGGCTTTGTAGATATTTTCTAGCGGCGCGACCTCCGTTACGATGGGCGCTTTGTAGTTTTTTTGTTGCTCGGAGATAAAGGCTCTGATCGCCGGCTCGTCCGCCGCATCGGTGTAGTAAATGCCCGTACGGTACTGCGTGCCGCGGTCGCCGCCTTGCTTGTTTAGGCTGGTCGGATCTATGGTGTTAAAGTAAAATTTGAGCAAATGCGGCAGGTCGATCACATACTCGTCGTATTCGACCCAGACGGCCTCTGCGGCGTTCGTATCGCCCGTGCAGACCTGCTCGTAGCTAGGGTTTGGCACCTTTGAGTTTGCGTAGCCCGTGTAGGTGTTCACCACGCCCGGAAGCTGCTTTAGATAGGCCTCCGTACCCCAAAAGCACCCACCCGCTAGCACGATCGTTTTGTTTGCGACTGCAGATTCATTCGTATTATGATTCATCTGTTCTCCTTGTAAATTTAAAAATATACCTAAAAATAGCGCCAAAGCGCCGACTATTCCTGCTGTTTTTAACGTTTTGCCAAGCATTTTCGCTCCTTATGGCTTAAATTTTAGACTAAATTTGATTCGGGCAAATTTGACTTCAAATTTGACGGTTTTAAATTTTACGCACCGAGACCTGCGCCATGAAAATGCTAAATTTGGTTTGGTTAAATTTAGCGTT
>NZ_CALKTQ010000153.1 GCF_937997465.1 uncultured Campylobacter sp.
GCGATCATCGCTACGAGTCGCTCTCTAGCCTCAAAGCTCGCCCACGCCACGTGCGGAGTGAGTATCAAATTTTCCTTGTTTTTGATACGAAGCAGCGGATGATCCGCGCGCATAGGCTCGGTCTCCAGCACGTCGGCGGCAAATCGCAAATTTCGCCCGTCTATAGCATGGGCTACGGCGCTCTCGTCCACGATGCCGCCGCGTCCGAAGTTCATCAAAATCGCGCCCTCTTTCATCAAATTTAACTCTCGTTCGCCGATCAAATTTCGCGTTTTTTCGTTTAGCGAAGCGTGGATACTCACGATGTCGCAGCCGCTTAAAAGCTCGTTTAAATTTTGCCTTTTAAACTCTGCGTTTGCGTTCGCGCCACTAGTTGAGTAGTAGCTCACATTCGCGCCAAATGCCACCGCGATGCGCGCCACGCCCCTGCCGATCTCGCCAAGTCCGATGACGCCAAAGCTCTTGCCCGCGATCTCGCCGATACTGCGGTCTAGATTCGTAAAAATTTCGCTCTTTGCCCACTCGCCGCTTTGCGCGTAGTTATCATAAAATTTTATGCGATTGGTCAGCGCAAAAAGGCAAGCAAACGTATGCTGCACGACGCTAGCTGTGGAGTAGCCCGCGACGTTTTTTACCGCGATGCCTTTTGCTGCGGCGTGCGCAAGATCGACGTTGTTCATGCCAGTTGCACTTATGCAGATTAGCTTTAAATTTGACGCGCCCATCGTCTCTTTGTCGATGACGACCTTGTTCGTGATGACGACGTCCGCGCCTTTTAGTCGCTCTACGCGCTCGTTTGCGGCGGTCATTTGGTAGCTTTTAAATTCGCCAAACTGCCTAAAAACGTCCAAATTTACGTCGCTTCCAAGCGTCGAGGCATCGAGGCAGACTATTTTCATCTTGCGTCCTTATTTGATAAAATGCCCCACAAATTTGGAGTAGTTATCTAAAATTTCGCCGCCCCTGCGGTATCCCAGCGCGCACGCCTCGTAGGCGAAAAACACGCCCGCTTGGTAGCTATTGTTGGCGGCGTCTTTGTTAAATTCGTAAAATTCCTGATAGATCGCGCGGTTTGCTCCGTAGTCGCCGCCGTTTTGCAAGCTCACGCTACCGTCCGCCTCTATCACGCTCACGTTTGCGCCCTCTCGCCCGAAAACCGGCTTTTTCACGCACTTTTTGCCCGCGATCGGCTTGTCGCTAGCTTGGAGCAAAAGCGGGTGATTCGGATAGAGATCCCATAAAATTTTCAAGATACCTTTGCTTTGGAAAAGTAGCGTGTATGCGGGATTTAGGATGATGGCTTTTTGATTTTGGACGATGTTTTTTAGGATGATGGCTAGCTCGCCCTCCTCTACAGCGATATCCTCCCACGGCACGAGCTTAAACCAGTACTCGTAGTTTTCGCCGTCAAAAAACACACCATCCTCGTCGTTAAATACGACCTCATCGACGTAGGCAAACGCCGTGTGAAAGCCCGCCTCCTCGGCGATATACTGCAGTAGCTTCACGGTCTGCTCATCCTCGCTACTACCGGCCACCGAGCTAAATAAAATTTTCCAGCCCTCGTAGTGCTCGTTAAAGCTCTCGGTCTCCTCATCTAGCGTCACGAGGCGTCTAAAATTTTGCTTTAGGGCGTCATAAAGGTCGTTAAACTGCGCGCTCTCGTCCATGCGGTTAAATTTGAGCGCCGCCCACTGGATGATCGCCGTCTCAAACACGGCAGTCGGCGTGTCGGCGTTAAATTCGATCAGTTTTATCGGTTTGCCATCCAGCCCGCCGGCTAGATCAAATCTGCCGTAGAGGTGCCAGTGCACGTCGTTTTCCCAGCTTTCGCGCACGAGATCTACGAGATTAAACGGGATGCCGACCTCGTGGTAGAGGTTGTTGTCGATGACGTGCTGGGCGGCTGCGACGAACATATCGTATAGCTCGTTTGCGGCATTATAGTAGGCCTCGGCCTGCGCCTCGCTCACCTCTACTAGCTCGTCTGCTACGTAGTCGCTGCCGTCTGGATCCGTATGCCACGTAAAGCCGATTTCGCTTAAAAATTCGTTATTTAGCGGGCTGATTTTTTTTAAATTTATCATGATTAACCTCCAAAACTTGAACTTGAACTTGAGCTCGAGCTTGAGCTACTTGATCCGCCGAAAAATCCGCTTTTTCCGCCGCTAGGCTTACCTGCCGAGCTCGTGGCTTTGGCTTTGTTAAAGCTATCGACGCTCCTTGAATACGCGCTTGGGTTTTTATACGCGCTTTGGCGCTGCGACTGATAGCCCGGGTTGTTAAATAGCTTGTTGCCGATCCAGCTACCGATGATCGCGCCCGCAGCCGAGGCTAGAAGCGTCTCGCCAAGGCTCATACCGCCGCTTGAAAGTTGCGCGTTTTGAGCGTTCGAGCCGGTTAAATTCGACGTTCCGGCGTCGATTTTAGCGTTTTCCTCGGCGATTAGCTTATCCATCTCCTCTTTGCTCAGCACGCGCTCGGTGCCGTTTATGTCCTTTAGCACGACGCGCGTTTCGCTGCTTGGGTACTCCTCTAGGACTTTATACTTGCCTGGTGCGGTTTCTTCGATGATGACGAATGCTCCCGTTTTTTGCGCCGCTTCGTTTAGCGCACTACTTTCTCCGCTGTTATCGTTGCTGCCGCAGCCAACCAATCCCGCCATCACGACTGCGCCAAATCCGCCCACGGCAGCGTAGCTGGCTACTTTTTTTATGCCTTTAAAAACTCTCATTTTTTATCTAGCTCCTTTGAAATTTTCTTGCTTTTTACCATTATCACGCCTTTTTTAAATTTGATAAATTTTGATTTTCCGATGTTTTTTATGATTTTATTTTGCGTTTTTTTTAGGCTCTTGCCGCTTAAATTTTGCGATTTTAAAAACTCGGCCAAGCTCGTCCATTTGCCCTCATTCTCAGGCTTGCTCTCGACAAATTCCACATCGATGGGCGCTACGTATTCGCCGTTTTGACGGGCTAGCAACGGACGCTCGAGCATACTTAAAAATCCTCTTAGTTTCTCGTCTCTTTCGCGATAAATTTGAGCGATTTCGGTTTTATTATTTAGTAAAATTTGCTCTTTTTCGCGAAAAAGCCTCTCTTTATCGGCTTGCAAATTTTGATTTTGTTCTTTTAGTTCGCTGATTTGCGAGAGTAGAAATTCGTTCACGTCAAATTCGCCCGCTTTCGCAGCTTTTTTTGACTCCGAGCTTTTAGCGGATTTTGAAGTTTTAGGCGCTGATTTGGGTGCGGCTTGGGGCTCATGGCCTTCTAAAACCACGTATTTTACGCCGTCTTTTTCAAAGGTTTTTAGCGTTCCGCGACGAATGCGGTTGTAGACGGCTTCCTTGGTCACGCCTAAGATTTCCGCGGCCTCGCTCACGGGCACTTTGGACATATTTTTCCTTTGATCGTTAAATTTGGCGTAGATTATGGCAAATTTTGGCTTTGATGCGAGTTAAACGGGAGTTTGAAAAAAGAAAAGGCCGCCGAAGCGACCCTTTTGGTTAGAGCTTTGACTCGTAGCGTCTAAGCATATATAGACGTTTAAGCATTTTCTTGCGAGCCGCGATTTTTTGTTTTTTGCGGATCTCGGTCATAGGCTCGAAAAAGCGTCTTGCGCGAACTTCAGTCACGACAAGGTTCCTGTCGGTTTGCTTTTTGAACTTTCTGTAAGCTTCGTCAAAAGACTCGTTAGGATGTACCTTAATACCAGGCAACGTCCTCACCACCTTTCAATTAAAATAGACGGCGATTATAGTTTAAATTTGATAAATTTAAGCTTTGTTCGCCATCTGGGGCTTTAAATTTAGCCTTTTAGTATATGCTCTGCCGCTATCATCGCCGAGCTGATACAATCGGGCGTCGAGCAGCTAGTAAGCCTCGTATATCCGTGCACGCCACCCGTCGCCTCGCCTACGGCGTATAAATTTTTAATAGGCTTGTTATCGTTTATATTAAGGACTTCAAAGTTTAAATTTACCCTCACGCCGCCCGGAGTATAGCTGATGCCCGGAGCCCCGAGTATCGCGTAAAACGGCGCTTTTTCTATCGGAGCGACTTTGGTTAAATCTTTTTTAAAATCGGCATCGGTTTTAGCGGCGACGCTTTCGTTATACCGTCTTATTTCCTCTTTTAAAATTTGCGCATTTAACTTAAAGTCTGCCGCCAGCCCGTCTAAGCTCTCAAATTTTTTCATCTTGCCGGTTTCTATAAATTTTTGCAGCCTTTTTGGATCGTGACTGGAGGCAAATCCCGTCTCGTCAAAGATTATAGTCGGGAACAGATCGCTTTCGTTTTTTTGCATATTTTCTAAAATATTATCGGACAAAGTCTGCCTATCGCCGTCTTCGTTCATAAACCTCTTTGAGTTTTTGCCGTCGACCGCAATAGCAAATATCAAATCCTCGGTCGGAATACCGAAAGAATAGCGTCCCAAACTAAGCTGTATAGGCATCGCGCCCGCCCTTACCATCGTTTTTAGCGCGCCTGCCGTCGCGCCCGGATTTGACGGAGTGGAGGCTAGAGCGAGCCTTGGATTTTGTGCCGCTTTAAAGGTTTTATCCGCCGAAAATCCGCCGCTTGCAAAAATCACAGCCTTTTTAGCTTTATAAAATTTAACGTCTCCGGAGACATTTTGCGCATCGTCGTCGGCTAGGTTTTTGTCAAATTTATATTCCTCTCTCACCTTTAGCCCTATCGCCGCGCCGTTTTTATCCAGCACGATTTCATCGACCTTTACTCGTTTTAGCGTCTTGCCGCCCTTGCTCTCAAAGTGCGAATTTAGCGCCTGCACGCACGCTCCGCCTCCGCCTACGGGCTCTAGGCTTCTTGCTACGCTATGTCCGCCCAGATGCTTTAGCTTTTCGGCGTATTGCACGCCTCTTGCTTTGGCAAATTCATAAGCTCTTTTTGAATTTTGGGCAATCCTATAGGACTGCTCTATGTAGTTAAAGCCCTTGCCCGCCTTGTTTAGATCTTTTACGAAAAGCTCGATGGAGTCTTTGATGCCGGCTTTTTCTTGTTGCTCGGTGCCCACGCAGGCAAAATCAAGCTGAGAAACTACAGAGTTGCCGCCGGTTCGCGACATCTTTTCTAGTAGCGCGACGCCAAGCCCACCCTCGGCTGCTACGATGCCCGCAACGTTTGCGCTAAGGCCGCTACCAACCACCAAGACGTCATATTCCGCGTCCCATTTTATCTCATCATCTTGTGCCGCTTGCAAATTTAGCGCGCCCACTGCGGCTGCTACAAGGCTAGTTTTGATGAAATTTCTTCTAGAAATTTTTTTCATAACATCTCCTTTAAAGAATTTATGAAATTATACATCGTAAAAGGGGCGTAATAGCAATTTTAATACGCGTTTAATAGCATTAACCCTATAATCTATCAAAAATTATCACTACTTTGTAATCAGGACGAATTATGACGAAAGAAGAGTATAAAAATTATTTCAAATTTGCTAGCAAACGCTATATCACCTACATCCTGATCACCTGTACTGCGCTGATTTTACCGTTTATATCTATCGGCAGAAATCAATTTTTCCTACTAAGCTTTGAGCACAGCGAACTACATCTGTTTTTTGCCAAATTTAACGTCCAAGAGCTGTTTTTGATGCCTTTCGTGCTCATCATTTTTTTTATTTTTATATTTTTTATGACGAATTTGGGCGGCCGCGTCTGGTGCGGCTGGAGCTGCCCGCAGACGATATTTCGCGTGATCTACCGCGACCTTATACAAACTAAAATTTTAAAAATCCGCAAGAGCGTCTCAAATAAACAAACGCAGGCTGAGGGCGGCGTCAAAAACGCGGTAGCTATCGCGATCTGGAGCGTTTTAGCTTTTATCGCAGCGGCAAATTTTCTCTGGTTTTTCGTCCCGCCGCAGGAATTTTTGGCTCAAATTTTAGACCCCTCCGAGCATAAAATTTTACTCGGAGCTTGGATTGTTATCGCTGCGTTTTTGATATTTGACGTAGCGTTTTTGGGCGAAAATTTTTGCGTTTACGTCTGCCCCTACGCTAGAGTGCAGTCCGTGATGATCGATTCTGACAGCGTGCAGGTGATCTACGACGAGGCGCGCGGCGGTAAAATTTACGATGGTCAAACCAAACTCTGGAAAAAGCCTCCTGAACCGCAAAACGAGTGTACGGGTTGCGAAGCCTGCGTGAAAATTTGCCCGACGCACATCGACATCAGAAAAGGCATGCAGCTAGAGTGCATAAACTGCCTAGAGTGCGTAGATGCCTGCACCAAAACGATGTCGGGGCTAAATTTGCCTAGCCTAATTAGCTGGACAAGCTCAAA
Organism: uncultured Campylobacter sp.; assembly: GCF_937997465.1. Taxonomy (GTDB): domain Bacteria; phylum Campylobacterota; class Campylobacteria; order Campylobacterales; family Campylobacteraceae; genus Campylobacter_A. Next base: position 6,308 of record NZ_CALKTQ010000153.1, read on the forward strand.
TTCGCTAAAAACCAAGCAAAAAGTGCGGTATCTGCGCTTTAAAACCATCGGTTACTGCGCTGCCATCGCTATCGCCGCAACCGCGCTAACGCTAATGAGCGCTAAAAAAGAGAGCATGCTGCTAAATATCAACCGCACGAGTGAGCTATACAAGATAAACAAAAGCGGCGAGATCGAAAACGCATACGTGTTTTTGTTTGAAAACACCGACACTCAGGCGCATGAGTTTTATTTTGACATTAGCTCGGACAAAGCTAAAGCGCCGATAAAAATCGAGCGCCCAAAGGCTCAAATTTTGCTAAAAGCGGGCGAAAAAAAGAAAATTGTAGTTGTGCTAAGCGCGCCTAAATCGGCATTTGCTAAGACTGGCGAGCAAACGACGAAGATAGAAATCTCCGCCTACGCAGCGGATAACAAAGAAAAGATAAATGTTAAGAGACGGACGATTTTTGCCCATCCAAGTGAGTAAAAAATTATTTTTTTATAGTATAATCATATACTGACATTATATAAAGTATCAGAATAAAA
>NZ_CALKTQ010000154.1 GCF_937997465.1 uncultured Campylobacter sp.
CTTGTTTAGATTTCAAAGATTGACTAATTAGTTTAACAGTGTTAATTTAAAAAACTCGCTTTCTGTGAAGCGGAAAGTGAATTATATAGAAAACATGCTTAAACAAACATAAAATTTGTCTAAGCATGTTGAATTTTATTGAAGAAGAGATTTTAAGGATAAATTTTCATTAAAGATCAAATCTTGCGTTCTTTTATTGTATTTAAAGATAGTTACGTATTTGCCGCCGTTTTCTTTAAATAGTCCGCCGTTTACGAGCATGGCATTTATCCCCTCTTTTTCCTCGCCGCTGCCGAACATAAACTCTCCTGGCGTCGTATCAAGCTCGATTTTACCGCTAAAATTTATAGCAGTCGGGATATTTTCAAGCAGATTTTGAGTATCTATGCCGTCCGGATCGATAGAAATCTCAAAATTTGAGACATAACTCTTACCTGCCGCATTTTTAAAATTTAAATTGTCAAATGTAAGTTTCGGCGCTCTTTTTATAAATTTATCAAGCGCTTGCATTATCGTCGCAAGCTGAGCTTCAGGCTCTCCCTTTGCATTAATAATATCCTCAAACGCACCTTTATCTAAATTTGCAAATTTCGTTTTGATCAAAAAGTCTTTAAATTCATATTTTCCATATTTTATTTTTTCTATAGTACTCGTATCGTCCTGCGTTAGAGTATCGCTTAGCACGGTTAGCTTGGAGTTGCTCGCTATCTTTCCGATCTGCAGAGCCTCGGCGCCCGAAATGACGTCTATACCGCCAAGCTCAAATTTATAAGTGCTATTTACAAGCGCTTTAGAGATCATTTTCGGCTCGATCGGAGTTTCGTACTTCACGTCGTAGTCGATATTTTTTATCTTTATAGCGACGCCTTGTTTGCTAGCAAAATCGATAAAGTCGTTTACAAAAGTGGCTCCGGTTATTTTCTTTTCGCCGTTTAAATCAAAATTTAAAAACGATTTAGCGAGATTTAGCTTATTGCCATCTTGTTCTTTTTGCACTCCGACTAGTTCAAAGACAAATTTTTTATCTCCTCCAGAAGCGCCGTCGGCGTGAAATTTGATAGGTCTTGTCGTATCAAATATCTCTTTGATAAAATTTTTATACGGATCGTTTAAAAACTCGGCATCGCCCGCAACCTCAAATTTACCTAGCAAACTGTCAAAGCCGTGCGATATATTCATGTCGATTTTTATCGCCAGATCCTCGGGCGCGCCGTACTCTTCGCCAAGAGAAATGATCTCGTTTATGTAACCTTTAGACAAAACTACGTCATAGTTTGCGTGCGATTTTAGCAGACCGCCCTCAAATACGCTGTTTTTGACCTCCATACCGTTTGCTTTGATTAGGTTCAAAGCCTCGTTATACTTTTCTTCTACCTTGTTTGCGTTAAATTTTAGCCCGCCAAAAACCACTGCGGCTATAATCACCAATACAATCAGTACCTTTTTCATTCCGACCTTCCTTTCTTTTTCGTCGCTTGTTGTAGATATATCCAGATGAGAGTCAGTAGCGAAAACATCGCAACCGGCATCAGCCAGCCGTTTTCGCCCATAAAATCCCACGCCCGCTCAAACGCCTCGCCCGCCCAAAAGCTGCCAAGCCCGAGCAAAACTGCCCAAGCTACCGCGCTAACAACGTTTATGACGCTAAATTTGGCAAACGAATACTTCGTAAGCCCGATAGCAAGCGGGATGAGAGTCTTTAGTCCGTAGATAAATTTTTTGAAAAATATTATTTTATTTCCGTGCTGCTTGAATAAAATTTGAGAGAAGGCAAGCTTGCGTTTATGTCTAGTCAGATACGGCATCACGGCAGCGCGGTTATACCTGCTGACGTAAAAAAGCAGCGTATCGCCGATAGCGTTAGCGACCGCCGCCAGTACGATACTCACGGTTATGTCCATCTTGCCTAGATGAGCTAGCACGCCAGCTGCGATGATAGCAACCATGCCTCCTCCAAGCGAATATAAAAACACTATCACGTACCCGTAGGTCGATAGCGAGGTTAGCATCTCTTGCAAATTTGGCCTTTAGTATTTTGAGATAGCGCCCATTAGCGCGTTATATCCATAGCTATCCATCCTTAGAGGCGCGTCGTTAGTTTTAGCTAGCACCGCTCCGCCAAAGCTCGCCCCCGCAAAAAACCCGTCGTTGTCCGTATATGCGTAGATATCGCTCGTAAAGCTAAAATCGCTCACTCTGCCGTAAAATTTGCCCGTATCGGCAAATGCAAACGATGCGTCGGCGTTTATCGTGATTTTAGCGTCTTTTATATCGGCTACGAGGCTATCTTTTAGGATAAATAACACAAGCGAGCTATTTTCGTAGCCTACTTGCAACCCGATACTGCCGCCGCTAATATCCACGACCATCATTTCGCTGGGCGCATACGGGTTTCCCACGAGCATCACGCCTTTGCCGTGCATGCCGCCCAGCACGAAGCCGACTTTAGTAATGCTCGGAAAAATGACGACCGCTTTTGCGTTTTGAAGCAAAGCCTTAACCGGCGCGTCTGCGTTTTTACGCATTGTCGTCGTAAAAGAATTTGAGGCGTTTAGCACGAGCTCGTCATTGGCGCCGAGTGCTAAAACGCAAAAAATCGCTAGTAAAATTTTTCTCATTTTCAACCTAAATTTGACCTATTTCGCCATTTCTATAGCTCTAGTTTCGCGAATCACGTTTACTTTGATCTCGCCCGGATACTGGACCTTGCTCTCGATCTCGGCGGCGATCTCTTTAGCTACTAGCACCGCTTCATCGTCGTTGATGAGCTTGGCGTTTGCGATGACGCGGATCTCGCGGCCTGCGTTTATCGCGTATGCCTGCTTGATACCCTCTTTGCTTTTTGCGATGTTTTCTATCTCTTCGACGCGTTTTAGGAAGCTCTCTAACACCTCTCTACGAGCTCCGGGGCGAGCCGCGCTCAGAGCGTCCGCAGCGCAAACGGCGGCGCTTTCTACGCTAGTTGCCTCCTCGTGCCCGTGGTGGGCGTAGATGGCGTTTATGACGACGGGGTGTTCTTTGTAGCGTTTGCAAATTTCAGCGCCCAAATCGACGTGGCTGCCCTCAAATTCATGCGTCAAAGCCTTCCCAATGTCATGTAGCAAGCCTGCTCTTTTAGCCAGCTTTTCGTCTCCGCCCGTTTCAGCCGCGATGATGCCAGCAAGATGGGCCACCTCGAGGCTGTGAGCTAGGGCGTTTTGTCCGTAGCTAGCTCTAAATTTTAGCTTACCGATTAGTTTCATTATCTCCGGATGGATTTTGCTAAGGCCTAGGTCGATGACGATATTTTCCCCCTCCTCCAAGATCGAGGCTTCAAATTCTTCACACACTTTTTTATGTAGATCCTCTATCCTTGCCGGCTGTATGCGGCCGTCTTGCACCAAAAGCTCTATCACGCGCGTCGCGATCGCCCTTCTATAGAGGTTAAAGCTGCTTAGCGTGATAGCGTGCGGCATATCGTCAATGATGATATCCACGCCTAGCACCATTTCCAGAGTCTTGATATTGCGGCCTTCTTTGCCGATTATGCGGCCTTTTAGCTCGTCATTTTTGATATCTACGACGTTTATCAGACGTTCGGCGGCAAACTCACCTGCAAACCTAGACGTAGCCTGCGCAAGGATATAATTCACGCGCTTTTTAGCCTCGCGTTTAGCCTCTTCTTCGTGTTTTCGTACGATGTGAGCTATCTCAGCGCGGCTTTTTTCCTCTACTTTTTTTAGCACCTCTTCACGCGCCTCTTCTTGCGTGAGACCGGCGGCATGTTCGAGTACTTTTAGCGCCTCTTGTAGTTTAGCTTGATAGCTTGCTTTTAGCCCGATTCCTTCCTCGTAGACGCTTTTTGCTTCATTTCGGGATTTTTCTAGCTCCGCCTTGCTTTCGTTTAAAATTTCTTGCTCGTTTAGCAGAGTTTGCTCTTTTCTGCCGATCTCTTCAAATTTTTGAGTGTATTCTTTTTGGAGTTTTACGGTTTTGTCGTCGTATTTTTTCTTAGCTTCAAATTCAGCCTCTTGGACTTGGATTTTAGCGTCTTTTAGCGTGCGCTCAGCCTCAAATTCTATCGCTTTAGCCTTTGCTTTAGCCTGCTCTAAAAATATATTGTAGTTAGCGTCGTTAATTTTTTTAGCGATGAGATAGCCTGCGCCAACGCCCGCCACACCTGCTCCTAAGCCGATTAAAATATCTATCATAGATTCCTCTTTTTACGTAAATTTTGCTCGGAGTCAGGTAAAAATCACAAACGACGTCGTGATCTTCGGATATGATTTCATTAGTAAAATTGTCTAAAATTTCAACGAATATCAAGGTAGGTCGGTAAGGCAAATTTGCAAAAAATCTATCGTAAAAACCTTTTCCGTGCCCTATTCGCGCCATATTTCCGTCCACCCCGAGAGTCGGAACTATAGCTACGTCTATACGCTTTTTAAATATCTTGGTACTTAGTGGCTCTTTTACGCCAAATTTCGTCCGAGATACAAGCGGTAGCCTGGATTTTACCATTTCTAAACTAATACCAAGCATAAACGGAACGAAAATCTCATACTTTTTAGCTAGCTCGCGCCTTAAAATGTAGAAATTTGGCTCATAGGAAAGGGGATTAAATATCAAAATCCGTTTTGCTTTAAGCTCGGTTAGCAAATTTAAAAGCGGCTTAAACATCTTATAGTGTTTTGCCCGCGCCGAAATTTGAACCTCTTTTTTCAAAATCCGTTTCGCGTCACGCCTAAACTCTTCTTTTATCAAATTTAACGCTCGTTTCATAAATTTTATGTATAATTCAAGCCTAAAATCAATCTTAGACAGGAATTATTAAATGAAAATAAATCTTTTGATTATACCATTTTTGGTGCTATTTTTAAGCGGTTGCGACAATGAAAATAAAAGCGACGCAAACAAAACTAGCGACGCGACTCCAACAACTACGTCTGCTCCTAGCCAAAGCACAAGCATAGAGGCCCCTTTTGAGCTAACCCTTATGGACGAGAGCAAGATGACGCTGCAAAAATTTGACAAAGGCTTTAAAGTCGAGGGCAATGACGAGGCGATTTTGTTTAACTTTTTTGCTACTTGGTGTCCGCCATGCAAGGCAGAAATCCCGCATCTAAACAACCTAAGCGATAAATTTAAAGGCAAGCTAAAAATCGTAAGCGTACTTATGGAAGATAAATCAAAAGACGAAATAGACGCGTTTATGAAGAAATTTAAAATAAATTTCGGCATTAGTTACGGCGAAAATAACTTCCTCTTTGCAAAAGCTCTAGGCGGGGTCGTAGGCATCCCATACATGGTGCTTTATAAACCAAATGGCGAATACGCCACGCACTACGTCGGACTCGTGCCGGAAGAGATGCTAGAAAGCGATATAAATAAGGTAATCAACTAATGTTTGGCTTTTTAAAAAAGGGGCTTGATAAGACGCTTGCGGCGATCCGCTCGTCAAAACCAGCCGACAAAAAAATCTCAAAGGAAATTTTAGAAGAGATCCTGCTCGAAGCCGACATCGCCTACGAGATCGTCGAGGAGGTCCTCTACTACCTACCGCCACAAAACGAAGTAAAAAAAGACGACCTAAAGCGACTTTTAAATACCTATTTCATATATGAAAACGAGCGCGAGGCAAAAAGCGGAAAGCCTTTTGTGGAGCTGATTTTGGGCGTAAACGGAGCTGGCAAAACGACCACGATCGCAAAGCTTGCAAATTTATATAAAAATGAAGGCAAAAGCGTTATTTTAGGCGCTTGCGATACGTTTAGAGCAGGCGCCATCGAGCAGCTACGTCAGTGGGCGATCAGGACGGACGTACCCATCGTCGCTACACAGCAGGGACATGATCCGTCTGCGGTCGCCTTTGATACGATTAGCTCGGCCGTCGCCAAAAATCTCGACAACGTCATCCTAGACACAGCCGGCCGCCTGCAAAATCAAACAAATTTAGCCAATGAGTTAAGCAAGATCGTCCGCATCGCAGATAGAGCCTACGCAGGCGCGCCGCACCGCAAGATCCTAATCCTCGACGGCACGCAGGGCAACGCAGGCCTCGCTCAAGCAAAGGCCTTTAACGACATCGTGAGCCTTGACGGCGTCATCATCACCAAGCTTGACGGCACCCCAAAAGGCGGAGCGCTTTTTGGCGTCGCGCGCGAGCTAGAGCTACCGATACTCTACATCGGCACCGGCGAGACGATGAACGATCTAGTCAAATTTGACCCGCATGATTTCGTAGATACTATCGTGGATGAAATTTACGCCTAAATTTTGGGCGTAAATTTCGGCTTTTTAAATTTATCCCCATCCCCTTAAATTTGCAAATTTTATATATAGTACCCGCGCTTAACGCAATCTACTAAAAGGCATAAAAATGACGACGAAAGAGTACGAGGCTAAATTTAGCGAGGACGATGCGCCCGGCTGGGACGCGATAGCAAGCGCACTAGAAAAGATCTACGATCCCGCAAACGAGCGTCACTATGCATCTCGGCTGCATGCGAGTCTGGGCGGCGAGGATTACTTAGACGGCGTTAGTATATTTGACTCCGTCGAGGACGTGCCGCACCGCCACCTCGTGAGCTTTGGCATGAGCGAGCTTTACTACGATCCCCAAAGCTCTCAGTATGAATTTAGCGGCTGGGGATTTGAGTTTAGTATGCGCATCGTGCCGTTTGCGGACGATCCTGACTCAAAGTCCGGTGATGATACGGTAGTCCCGTATGAGCCTTTTTGGGCGATATCTCTTATGCAAAATCTCGCCAAATACGTCTACAACAGCAAAAAATGGTTCGAGGCTTATCATTTTATACCGACCAATTCTCCTCTGCGTCTTAATACCGATA
>NZ_CALKTQ010000155.1 GCF_937997465.1 uncultured Campylobacter sp.
TTATAGCTTTTTACGAATTCGCCGATCCTTGCGATACCTTTTCTTATACTCTCCAAATCGGTCGCAAAAGACAGCCTAAAGTATCCGTCCATACCAAAACCAACGCCCGGCACCACGGCAACTTTCGCCTTTTCTAGCAGCTCTTTGCAAAATTTCATGCTATCAGGCTCAACCTTGGAGCAGTTTATAAAAAGATAAAACGCGCCGTCAGGCTTAAGCACGCTAAGTCCAGGTATAGCGTTTATCATCTCAACGCCTAGGTCGCGGCGCTTTTTAAATTCGCCCTTCATATACGCGATATCCTCGTCGGCTTTGCCGAGTAGCGCAGGGATGGCGCCAGCTTGCGTTAGGGAGTTTATGTTGCTCGTGCTTTGGCTTTGTAGCTTGTTTACGGCGGCGTTTAGCTCCTTAAACGGGCTAGCCATGTAGCCAAATCTCCAGCCAGGCATCGCACCGCACTTGCTTAGGCCGTTTATCGTGATCGTGCGGTTAAACATATCCTCGCTCACCGCCGCGGTCGCGACAAATTCGCCCTCGTAGTTTAGCTTTTCGTACATTTCGTCGCTAGCTACGATGATTTTCGTGCCTTTTAGCACTTCACCTAGCGCCTCTAGCTCTTTGCGGCTATATATCGCACCCGTCGGGTTGCAAGGGCTGTTTAACACTAAAATTTTAGTTCTAGGAGTGATCGCCGCCTTTAGCTGCTCAGGCGTGATTTTAAAGCCGGTCTTTTCGCTAGTCTCGATAAAAACGGGCTTGCCGCCGCTAAATTTGACCATCTCCGGGTAGCTCACCCAGTATGGGCTTGGTACGATAACCTCGTCGCCCTCGTCGATTAGTGCCTGAAATACGTTAAAAAGCGAGTGCTTGGCGCCGACGTTGGTGATGATTTGATTTGGCGCGTAGTTTAGGCCGTTGTCACGCTTTAGCTTTGCGGCGACCGCCTCTCTTACCTCAGGCGTGCCCGCTACGGCGGTGTATTTGCCGCAACCTTTATCCAGGGCGGCTTTTACCTCGTTTTTGATGATCTCGGGCGTGTCGAAGTCTGGTTCGCCCGCACCGAAGCTGATCACGTCCTCGCCGCGGGCCTTCATCTCTTTTGCCTTAGTGCTGATTTCGATGGTTAGGCTCTCGCCTAGCACTTGAACTCTTTTTGATAGCATTTTTACTCCTTTTTATAAATTTAAGATATAGTTTTTAGATAGCCGTTATCGTTTAAAAACAGATACATTTCGCCTAAAATTTGCTTGCGCTGCGAGTCGGTTACGAGTTTTGACTTTTCGATGCGCTCGTTTAGGATGTCCTGGATCTCGTAGATATCGTAGTCCAGATCCTCCATGATATCAAGGATAGATTGGCTCTCTAACAGGTGCGAGATTTCAAATCCATTCTCGTTTATCTCGATAGTAGCTTCGGTCGGGTGAGTAAAGAGATTGTGCTTCATACCCAGTACCTCCTGATACGCTCCGACTAGGAAAAATCCTAAAAAGTACTCCTCTTTTTCCACGTCCACGTCGTGTAAAAACAGAGGATTTTCCTCGTCGTCAAAGCCTATCTCGCCGTCGCTATCGCAGGTGATGTCCCACAGCGACGCCGAGCGAGTAGGGCGCACGTCTAGGCGGTCAAGCGGCATGATAGGGAAATTTTGCTTTAAACCCCAAAAATCAGGCAACGACTGAAATAGCGAGAAGTTTACGAGATAGCGCTCCTGCGCCTCCTCTTGTAGCTTTAAGAGCTCGGCGTTGTGCTGTTTGGTGCCTAGGATTTTAGCCGCTTTTTTGATGATTAGGTGGGTTAAAATTTCAGCATTCGAGCGATCTTGCAAATCTACGTATCCTAGATCAAACAGCGTGAGTATACTCTCCATATGATCGATACTATCGTGCAGATACTCTATCGCATTTGACGGTTTTATCGTGTTTAGTAGGTCGTTTAGCTCGGTAATTAGCTGAGGATTTTTCTTTTTTAGTACGAGCTTTTCCTCGGTGTAGTCCTGACTAAAGAGCTCCAAAACGGGAGCTATCAGCACCGCGTGCGAAGCCGAGACGAAGCGGCCGCTCTCGATAAAGATATCTGGCTCCACTTCGTTTCGCTGCGTTGCCATCGTCTTTAGCAGATAGACCACATCGTTGGCATACTCGCTGAGGGTATAGTTTCGGCTCGAGTTTTCCTTAAACTGCGAGTACTCTATGGCTAGACCGCCGCCTAAATTTATGGCTTTTAGGTTTTTTGCGCCCATTTTTCGCAGCTCGGCGTAGATGTTTCCTGCTTCGATTAGGGCCTTTTTTAGCGGGTGGATTTCGGTGATTTGCGAACCGATATGAAAGTGGATCATATTAAATCGATCGAGCAAATTTGCCTCTTTTAGCAAATTTACCGCTTCGATTAGCTCGGTCGCCGTTAGGCCAAATTTTGAGTTTATGCCGCCGCTTTTAGCCCAGATACCAGATCCGCTGCTATGCAGCCTGATACGCAGGCCGATGTTTGGCTTTGGCGCGAAACGCTCTTTTGCGATGGCGATGATAGCCTCAAGCTCGTTTAGCCCCTCGATCGTAAGAGTGATGTTGTGCCCCATTTCAGCCGCGATAAAGCCGATATTTATCATCTCTTTATCCTTAAAGCCGTTTACGGTGATCGGCGCGCCTTCATTATTATACGCCATCACTAGTAGCAGCTCGGCCTTTGAGCCCGCCTCCAGCCCGTAGCCGTATTTTTGGCCGTGACGGACTAGGTTTTTTACAAAACCCGGATATTGGTTTACTTTTAGCGGATAGACGGCGTTAAAGCTACCTTTGTAGCCGAATTCGTTTTTCGCGTTCTCAAAGCTTTTGTAAATTTGCGAAATTTGCTTGTGTATGAGGTGAGGGAAGCGCAGCAATAGCGGGCCTCGGTAGCCTTCGCTCCTGATGCTTTTTACGATATCGATGATGGCGGGTTTTGAGCCGGTATTGACGCAAATTTTACCGTTTTCGACGATGAAGTTGTTATTTCCCCATAAATTTAAACCGTAATCATACATTTAAAATCCTTTTAAGTTCCGCCTCCAAATCCGCCAAATCAAGCGTTTTTTCAGCCTTCTCGCTCAGATCTTTTAGCCAAATTTTGCCCGATTTTAGCTCATCCTCTCCGACGCAAAGGCAAATCCTAGCGTTTGCGTTATCTGCGGCATTTAGATGCTTTTGTAGTTTTTTAGGCTCGTAGCTCACGAGAACCGGGAGACTTTTTCTTAAATTTATCGCTATTTTATAGACCGCATCCACGCCCTCGGAGTCCATCGCGCCGATATATACGCCGTTTCTTTTACTCTCACTCTCGCGGCTGCCCAGGATTTCCATTATGCGCTCGATACCCATCGCAAAGCCAACGCCGTAGCTAGCTTTGCCGCCTAGGTACTCGACTAGTCTGTCGTAGCGTCCGCCGCCTGCGACCGCGCTTTGTGCGCCGATCTCGTTTGAAACGAACTCAAACGCCGTTTTGCAGTAGTAATCAAGACCGCGCACGAGTTTTAGATCTATCTCAAACTCCACGCCGTTGCCGCTTAAAATTTCTTGTAACTTTTTAAACTCGGCTGCACATTCGTCGTTTAGGCTACCGATTATCAGCGGTGCGTTTGCGTAGATTTTTTGGCAGCTTTCTACCTTGCAATCTAGCACGCGGATAGGGTTTGTGAGCTTTCTGCGCTTACAGTCCTCGCAAATTTGACCTTCGTGCGCATCTAAAAATTTAACCAGCTTTTCGCGGTATGCACCCATACTAGCGGCGTCTCCGAGCGAATTTATAAGTAGCTTAGTTTTGATACCCAGGCGCGAGAAAATTTCGTTTATCATCAAGATAACGCTCGCGTCCTCATAAACGCTAGGCTCTCCAAAGCACTCGCAGCCAAACTGATGAAACTCGCGCAAACGTCCTTTTTGCGGACGCTCATAGCGAAACATCGAACCGTGATAAAAGTACCGTCTCACGCCGCCCGCGCGGTCAAATTTAGCCTCGATAAAGGCGCGCACGACGCCGGCCGTTCCCTCCGGACGCAGACAAACGTCGTTTCCGCCCTTGTCCTCAAACTGATACATCTCCTTGCCCACGATGTCGCTGCTTTCACCGACGCTGCGGCGAAAAAGCGCTGTCTGCTCCAAGTGCGGAGCTAGCACGAACTCGTATCCGTAGTTTTTCGCGACCTCTTCGCAGATTTTGATTATCCTCTCGTAAAGTCCCGACTGTGGCGGCAAAACGTCCTTCATCCCCCTTAATGCGCTAATCATTTATAAACTCCTTTATCAAATTCGTTATTTTTTCTTCGTCCCAGGCGGCATCGATCGTGACGTAGCGTACGCCTAGTTTTTGCAAAATTCCCTCCATCGCGTTCTGCACTCTTAGCAGATAACCAAATCCGCGAGCCTCTATACCGTCCATCTGCGCGCGCGAGCCTAGGCGCGATCTTAGCGTGCTTTCGTCCGCTTTAAAAAATACTATTTTTTGCGGAAAATTTCCTTGCAGGGCGAATTTGTTTAAATTTAAAAGCTCCTCAAAGCTAAAATTTCCGCCCGCAAGAGCATAGGCCATACCGGAGACAAAGCCTCTGTCGCTTAAAATCATCTTGTTCGAGTTTGGTTTTATTATTTTACCGAAATGCTCGGCTCTATCGGCCAAAAATAGCAAAATTTCGGCCCTTTTATCCAGATCGTTTTCCTTTAGTAAAATTTCGCGCAAATTTTCGCCAAGCTTCGTGCCGCCTGGTTCTTTAGTCACGATTGCTTGCGGGTAAGCCGCCGCCAGCCGCGCTATCTGCGTGCTTTTGCCTGCGCCGTCGATACCTTCAAATAAAATATACAAATTTAGCCTTTCAAAGTTTCTAAAATTTCGCTCGGAACCAGCTTGCTGACGTCACCGTTATGGCTAAGAACGGAGCGCACGATCGAGCTTGAGATAAAGGCGTTTTGCAGGCTCGGCATCAGATAAACGGTCTCGAG
>NZ_CALKTQ010000156.1 GCF_937997465.1 uncultured Campylobacter sp.
TTGGCATAGGGTTAAATTTGGTAAAAAGAGCCTGTGAAAACAATGCTATCGCCGTAACCTGCGAAAGCGAACCTGGCAAAGAAATAACCTTTACGCTTAGGTGGAAGTCTTAAATTTAGATTTTGCGTCATAAAAGCGACGGTGCTTTTCTCCAAACTGGCAAATTTGGCTCAAATCACAAACACTCTCAGTCAAATTTTGATTAGGATAGTTGTAGAATCGTCAAATTTGGCGGTAAAATCAAGAAAGTGTAAATAAATTTTACTCGTCTCCGATAAGCGAAAGGTTCCTGCATCCTATCTCATCGCCCATCTCGCAGCCCATTTTGTAAAATTTTTTTGCGGTTTTAGAATCGGCGGTTTTGACGCCTAGCGAAAACTGATACATACCGCCGAGATTTGAACAGCTTTGAGCATGATTTAGTTTTAGGCACGATTTCTCATAAAGCCTGCGCGCTGCGGCAAAATCATGCTCCGTGCCGCGCCTGAGACGGTAGAAGTTAGCTGCATTATAGCAACCGTATTTGTTGCCAAGCGTGCAGGACTTTGCAAATATCGTCAAGATCTCGCTCTCCTCTTTGCTTTTTAGCTTTTGGTGCAGCGAACCTAGATTTGAACAGGCGATACCCTCGTTATCGTCGCAGGCTTTTTGATAGCAGAGTTTTGCACGCTCGTAGTCTTTACTGTTTTCAAATTTTACGCCCGTATCGTTGCACTCTTTTGGGGTTTTGCCGTCGCAGATGTTTTTTATTTCAGACTGCGTAACGGGCTTTGGCGGTGCGGGGGTTGCCTTTTTCGGCGCGGCGCAACCACTAGCAAACGCCGCAACCAGCGCAAAAACGGCAATGTGCGAGATAGCTTGAAAAAAAGCGCGTTTCAAAATTTAGCCTTAAGAAAATTTTGCCTTAATCTTACCTTACGCTCGCCAAAATAACGCTTAAAATAAACTTTAAAATACTCGGCTACAACCAAACGCAGTCAAATTTGTAACAGATTTATTGCTCGTTAAAAGAGTATTTCTGACGCATTAATACAAATTTACGTACAATTTTACATATAAACTCGGCGCCTATCGTAGTTCATAAATTTACAAATTTAATACCGACAAAAAGCGCCAAATTTATAGATCAGATTGCCGCGCTCGTAAATCAAGCCGCGCGGCAAAATCCAAAAATTACTTAGAAACTATACGTAAAGCCTAGATTAAACGTTCGCGGATCGCCGTAAACCATCCTGTTGTTTCCGATGCCCTCGAAGTATTTTTTATTAAATACGTTGTCGATATTTAGCTGGATGTCGAAATTTTTACTTATCTTGTAACCAAACATCAAATTTGCCAGCGTGTAGGCCTTTTGCGTGATTTCATTTGCGCCGCTACCGACGTAAATTTTACTTTTATACTGCACTCCCGCACCCGCTCTAAAGTCCGCTATAGTGTATTTAGCAAACAGATTTGCCGTAGTGCGCGAGCTTTCGGTATCAAATTTCTTACCGTCTGCGTCATTGGCGTTAAAGTGAGTAAGCCCAAGACCTAGGCTTAAATTTTGATTTATCTCGCCGTTTACGTCCACTTCAAAGCCCTTACTCGTTACGCCTTTTTTAGCTTCATACGCGTCGGTCGTAGTGCCTGGGATCTTTTGTCCGGTTTTTGCGCCTAGTTTATCTTGTACGACCTTAAATACGCCAAATGAAGCCGATAGCGCGCCGTCAAAATAATCCCCCTTTATGCCTAGCTCATAGTCCTTGCCTTGGATCGGGTCTAAGTATTTGTCGTTGATATCCTTTACGGTTTGGGGTTTAAAGATGCTTGTATAGCTAGCATAAAGCGTGTGGTTTTCGCCGATATCATACGTGATGCCTAGATACGGCGTGATTTCTTGAGTGAAATTTCTATTTCCGTTGCCGCCTGTTATGCGGTACTTATAGTAGCTCATTCTGGCTCCTAGCAAAAACTTAAGCTCGTCCGTGATTGAGAATTTATTAGCCAAATATATGGCCTTTTGCACCGTTTTATCGGCGTTGTTTTGATCGGCGTAAGGCAGCTTCGGGTCGTCTAGGTGTAGGTTGTTAAAATCTATCCTAGTGCGCGCCGCATAGGCTAGGCCTGCCGGAGTCGTGCGGCTATTCCAGTAGCTACTGACGTTGTCGGAGCTTTTTTTATAGTTGTTGTACATAGCGCCGAAAACCGCCTCGTGGGGCAAGCTAAAAGCATCGTAGGGCAGGTTTACGTATGCGTCTACGTTGTGGATATTTTCCTCGCGTTTGTTTGCATAGACGCTAAGCCCGCTAACATCGCCCGTACCGTCTAAATTTACCTTGCCGCCGTAGTAGAGCAAATTAGTATCCGTATTTGCGCGGCGGAAGGAGTAGGAGAGATTTAGGCTGGCTTCGTTTTCAAAATAGTGCCTAAAATCGGCATAAACGTCAAAAGTCTTGATATCCCATCTAGTCCAAGGCTGCGAGAAAATTTCATTTTTACTAAACTCGCGCCTAACGTCGTTCTTGTAAAACGCAGGCATTCCTCCCCAGCGTATGCCATGGCGCTTTAGCTCCTGATAAAAAGCGCCTAGGCTTAGCCACGAGCTATCCATGATATCTGCATCAACAACGCCGTAGATAGCGGTGTTTTTACGGTTATAGTAGTCCATATACGAGCGAGACTTCTCGTGCATAAAAGACGCCCTAGCTCGCACGTTACCATCGGCAGTTACGGGAGTCTGCACGTCGCCCGATACGCCGTATCTATCGTAAGAGCCCGCACTTAGTTTGAAATTTCCCGTCAATTCTTTTGAATTTGCTCTTTTTCGGATGAAATCTAAGCTAGCCGCTGGATTGCCTGCACCCGCTAGTAGGCCGTTTGCGCCCTTTACGACCTCGACGCGCTCATACGGCAACATGCTCATATCGTTTGCGCCTAGGCTAAATCCGCCGAAACTTGGCATCGAATCAAGCAAATAATAATCTATCTTAAAGCCTCTAGCCGTAGGATATACGCGCTCATCCCACTTGCTAAGCGTGACGCCCGGGATATTTCGCAAAAGCACCTGATAGTCGTTGATATTTTGATCCTTTAGCCTGGCCTCGGTGATGACGGTTAGCGACTGAGGCGTTTGGCGCGAGGTGAGGTCTAGCCTAGTAGTACTTTTTACGAGCTCTTTTGCGTTGTATTTTACGTCGTCGCGCCTTTGTTCGCTAGTTACCTCGACGGCATCAAGCGTCTCTTTGCCTGCTACGTTCCCGCCGTTTTGAGCGGCTAAAATTTGAACGGACGCGAGCAAATTGATAGCCGCAACCGAAAACAAAATTTTATTTCTCATCTTTTTCTCCTTTTAAAATTTGATCTTTTTATCCATAAATAAATCCCCGAAACGCTAAGCGCAAGCGGAGCTAGCCCACACAAAAACCAGATAAATTTGGTCGCTGCATTATAGTCGCCGTAGTGAGCGCGCCTAAACGTCGATAAAAATTTATCCGTTTTGCTTGCTAGCTCTATATCTTTTACATCGATTAAATTTGCGCTATTTTTATCGTAAGTAACGGTGCTTGAGTACTGGCTATGTAGGAAGCTTTGCTGCGGTTTTTGCCCGTAAAGCGTGATATTTGCGCCGTCAAAAAACGGAAAGCTAACGTAGTGCGTCTCAAATCCCGGCATATCCGAGGCCGCTCTTTGTACGAGGGCGTCGATAGAGATATTTTTGTCGTAAATTTGGCGGCCGATCGCAAATTTAGAGTTGTCAAAGGGCGGCATAAACATAAACCTAAGCTCCCACCAAGCACCGCTAAGCGCGACCGCAAAAATAACGGGCGTCGAAAAAACGCCGATAAATTTGTGCGAATCGCTCATAAAAGTAGCCATGCGCGAAAACCGAAGACGCAGCAAATTCGCCCAAAAATTTCGGTAAACGATGAAACCGCTGATCGAAATAATAAAAGCAAAAATCGCCGTTAGTCCAAGCAAAATTTGACCGCTTTTTTCAAGAAGCAAATTTTCGTGAAGCTCGGTCATGACGCCGATAAATCCGCTATCGTGCGGCACGAGACCGCTTTTTATCTCTCCGCTAAAAGCGTCCAGATACACGCACGCCCACTCTTTTTCGCCCGCGCCGTGAGGCAAAAGCCAAATTTTGTCCGTTTTTTGCGGATCTACGTCGATATTCCAACCTACGATCTCGTGATGCGGATACTCTTTTTCTATTTTTTCTCTTAGCTCATCAAATTTTAGCCTCTTTTCATCGTTACCGTCTGCTACATAGATGACGCCTGGCATTAAAATATTATTTATCTTATCTTTATAAACTAAAACCGAACCGGTAAAGCATGCGATAACTAGCGGAATGCAAAATATGAGTGAAATATAAGTATGAATTTTATACATCGTCTTTTTGTCAAATATATTCACGTTTAAAATTTGCCCTTTTAAAATTTACTTTAAATCGGCGCGGATTCTAGCATTTTAAAAATTAATAATTTCTAAAACCATTATCAAATAAATAAGGAATCTATATTTTGCGTTGAATATTTAAAAACGGGGTTTAGCAGAGGCAGACGAATGCAAAACGACAAATTTGCTACGTTAAATTACGGAAATCAATTTAATGTGGTCTCAAAGCAAAATCGGCTTTTTAGTTTAAACAAAATCAGCGCCCAACGGTAGAGCAAACGTCGAGCGCAAATTTGATGCAGGTCTCGCCGAAAGCAAACTCAAATTTGAGCCCTAGATTTCCTCTCTTTTATAAATTTTACTCACAAATTTATCTATCTTATACACTGCACCAAAGAGCGCGGGCACGACGAGTAGCGTTAGCAGCGTCGAGCTAATGAGCCCCGAGATCACCGATATCGCCATAGGAGAGTTGCCCTCGTATCCGGCACCTCTGCTAAGCGCAAGCGGCAGCATCGCAAATATCATAGCAAAAGTAGTCATCAGTATCGCTCGTAGCCTCTTAACGCCAGCTCGCACGATGGCTTCGTTTAGCTCCACGCCCTCGTTCGCGTAGCGGTTGGCAAAATCCACGACCAAAATCGCGTTTTTACCCACCATACCAAAAAGCAAGATCGCGCCGACCATGACGAATAGGCTAAAGGAGTTGCCGCTAAGATACAGCCCGACCGCCACGCCGCCAAACGCCAGCGGCATTGAGATCATGATGATGAGCGGCAAAATAAAACTCTCGTAGAGTGCGGCCAGGATCATATAGATGAGTACGACGCTAAGGCTGATCGTAAAGACAAAGGCCGCGTTCGTGTCGTTCATCATCTCGATAAATCCCGTCATCACGTAGTCGTAGCCCGCGGGTAAAATTTGACCGATATTTTCGTCGATACCCTTTTGCACAGCACCCAGCGGGACGTTATCTACGTTTGCGACGATCCTGATCTGACGCTGTTTGTTAAAGCGGTTTATCACAGAAAAGGTCTTGCTCGTTTTAAACTCCGCCACCGCGCTTAGGCTTATACTCTCGCCGTGCGCGTTTTTGATCTTTAGTTTTTGCAGCGCCTGCGCATCCTTGCGGTACTCGTCGTCAAACCTCAGTATCATATCGTACTGCGCGTCGCCGTTATCAAAGCTACCAAGCCTGTTTTGACCAAAGGAGGCATATATCACCTGCGCCACCGCGCTAGGATCGACGTTTAGGCGTTTGGCTTTGTCTTTATTTACGCTGATTTGCAGCTCGTTTATCTTGTCTTCGTTATCGCTGCCCACATCCGTCGTGCCCTCGATAGCGCGCACCATGGCGATGGCTTTTGGCAGGATTTCGTCTAGCTTCTCTAGGCTATCTCCCGTGATCGTTAGCTGCACGGGCTCGCTGTCGCTGCCCGTATCGACGTATGGTATCTGCAGGACTTTGACGCTGAGGCCTTCAAATTTAAGCTTTTTTCTATACTCGTCCATTATCTGCGTTTGGCGCTCTTTTCGCGACTCAAAGCCCTTTAGGCGGACGTAAATTTTAGCCTTATACGCGTCCTTTGAGTCCGTGTAACCAGCGATCATATAGGAGTACTCGACGCGCGGATCGCTATCTACGGCGCGCACGACCTCGCCGGCTCTAGCGCTCATAGCCTCAACCGAGATGCCCGGGTTTGCCTTTAAAAATATCTCAAACTGCCCCTCGTCCTCGACGGGCAAAAAGTCCATACCGACCTTGCCGGCTAGGCTCATGCAAAGAGCCAGCACGCCCAAAGTAAGGATAACAAACACGGTTTTAAACCTCAAAATAAGCTTCAAAAGTCGCTCATAACTGCTCTCCAGAGCCTCAAATACGGGCTCCGTCACGCGGTAAAATTTGCTCTCGCCCTCGCTCAAAAACCTTGCCGCGAGACTAGGTATCAGCATAATGCAAACCAAAAACGACACCACGATACCGCCGCTCACGCTCATGCCAAAGGAGTTAAAATACTGCCCTACGATGCCCTCCATAAAGGCAATCGGCACAAACACGCAAAGCAGCACCGCGCTAATGCTAAGCACGCTAAAGGCTATCTCGCGCACGCCCTCAAAGCTTGCTTTTAGCGGATTGCTCTCGCCTTCTTGCATCTTTTTGGAGATATTTTCTACGACCACGATCGCATCGTCGATAAATATACCGATACCAAGCGTCAAAGCCAGCAGCGTGAGGCGATTTAGATCAAAGCCCAAAACGTCGATGATAAAAAACGTCCCCACGATACTAGCCGGGATCGCGAGCGCGGCAATGATGGTCGCGCTAAAGCTTCGCAAAAAGAAAAAGACGATGACGACCGTGAGCGCGACGCCCAGCATCATGTCAAATTTGACCTGATTTATGTGCTTTAGGATGCTTTCGCTCTTTTCGTAAACCCGCTCTACTTCGTAGTTTGCACCCAGTTTTGCCGCTAGTTCGCCAGTTTTAGCCTTAAGCGCGTCTATCGTCTCGATCGTGTTTGCGCCGCTTACTTTTATAGCGTCAAGCAACACTCCGCGCTTGCCGTTATACATAGCTACGGCGTCGGTGTCGTGATGAGATAGCTCAATGCGCGCGACGTCTTTTAAAAATATGTCCTTTTGCAGACGGATCTCCTCTAGCTCGCGCACGCTTTTAGCGTCGAATTCGCTCTTTAAAAATATCTCGAATTCGCTGTTTTCCAGCTTGCCAAGCGGAGCTTTTAAATTTTGCGATTTGATTATATTTATGACCGAGGCTGCGGTCAGGGCGTATTTATCGAGCTTAAACGGATCTAGGTAAATTTTAATCTCAGGCTCCAAAAAGCCCTTGTCATCGACCTTGCCCACGCCTTTTACGCGCTGCAAAAACGGCTTTGCTTCGTCTTTTACCGTTTGCATGAGCGCGGTTAAATTTTCATCCTTACGGCTAACGAAAAAGCTCGCCACCTTGCCGCTGTCGCTGTTGATTTTCTCTATCTCTGGCTGGGCATCGAGCTTTGCCTTTGCGACCTTGTCGCGCACGTCGTTCGCGGCGACGTCGATGTTTTTCTTGAGATTAAACTCGACCAAAACGATGCTGAGGTTATTAAATGTATATGACCTGATCTTTTTGATACCGTCTATCGTCGAGACCTCGTCCTCGATCTTTTTAGTGACCCTGCTCTCGATGAGGCTCATATCACCCGGCGCGTAGGTCGTGATCTTAACCAGCGGGATGACGACCTCAGGGAAGAGATTTACCGGCATCCTAAAAAGCGACATCGCCCCGAAAAATACGAGCGCGACGAAAAACATCAGCGTCGTAATCGGGCGATTTATGGCTAGTTTATACATTTTGCGCCTTCGCCAAAACTGCCTTTTGCGTCAAATCTGCCCGTCCGTCCCGCTTTGCAAAAACCGTTTGGCAATTAGCGGCTAGTAAAATTTGCACCGCGTCAAATTCGGCGTTTAAATTTGTGCCGCTTTGTTTATGCGACAAATTTGATACGCTCATCAAATTTGCATTTTTCGTGGCGTCGGCAAATTTGACTCCGCTTACCAAATTTGAACTCAAATTTACCTTGCCTTTCGTTTGCAACGTCAAATTTAAAAACCAAGCTACGCCAAGGCTAGTTTTTTCTGCGTCAAATTTCGCGCACGCAAACTCGCCGTTTTTAAAGCCGTCAAGGCCGTCAAATTTAAGCCCGGACGTTTTATTTTCGTCCTTATTTTTAGGCTCGGCGTCCACTCCCTCCTGCGAGTCTGAGACGATATATCCCTCGCCAAAAAGCCCAGGCGTCAAATTTCGCGCCTGCACTTCGGCGTAAATTTTGCCGTTTTTTGTATCGATAGTCGGGTAGATGAGGCTGATTTTACCGCGCCTTTCCTCACTTTGGCCGTCTAGTTTATAGACAAATTCGCTGCCGATTTTCACGCGGTCTTTAAATTTTTCATCAAAGCTAAGTTTGAGCTTCACGTCCGGATACGAAAAAATCAACATCAGCTTTTGCGCTACGCCGCCCACGCCCTCGCCGACCTCGATGCTCTTGCCAGATATCGTCCCGCTAAAAGGCGCGAGTAGCCGCGTATCCTCAAGCCTCTTTTGCGCCAAATTTAGCGCCAGATGCGCCCTGTTTTCGGCTAGCGCGGCGTTTTTAAAATCAAACTCCGCATTTTCAAAAGCCTGCTTCGAGCTCACGCTTTGAACGAGCTTAAATTTATCCAGCACGCTTTTTGCGTGGGCTTTTGCCGTCTGCGCGCTCTCTAGGTCGTTTTGCGCGAGCTTTACGGCTAGCTTTTCGCTCTCGTTTTCAAGCTCGAGTAGCACGTCGCCGCGCTTTACCGCGGAGCCGATTTCTACATTTACGCTCTTTACGATACCGACGGCTTTTAGCGCGAGCTGCGCGTCTTTTGCGGGCGCGACGTCAAAGCTCGCGTAAATTTTATCCTGCGCGCAAAGCGCAACCGCCGCGCTCAGTAAAAAAAGTAAAATTTTATTCATTTGCGCTCCGTTTTTTCGATATTTTCAGCGATTTTGCCGCCGCGCTCATATAGATACTCCGCCTTTTTGATCTCAAATTTACTCTTGCTTAGCTCCAGAGCGCTGCCTGCGCTAAAGCTCTGCGCGGTCGCGTTTAAAAACTCGACGTATCCGAGCAGCCCGGCTTCATACTTTTTGCTAACGGCATTTAGCGAGGTTTGCGCCGAGTTTAGCGCACTTTTGCCGGCGGCGATCTTTTGCTCGAGCGTCTTTAGGTCGTTTTTGATATTTGCTAAATTTAGCTCGTTTTGCAAGCGCTTTTGATCTAAATTTAACTTCGCTTGCAGCGCGCTTATGCGCTTTATTTCGCGCTGCTTTTTGTTCGCGCCAAAATCAAACGCCTTCCAGCTAAAGCCCAAAATCAGCTCGTTTGTATTTAAATTTGGCTTAAAAAAGTCGTCAAAATACGGCTCCAGCGCACTTCTATACTGCGCCGGCAGCAAATTTCTATCGTAATGAGTGCGCATAAAGGTGTAGGTATTTTTTATGAAAATTTGCGGGTTCGTCTCGGACGCGGTTATCTTTTCGTCCTCCAAAGCCGCGGCAAAATTTAGCCTAAGCGCCTCAAGCTCGGGCTTTGCGCTCTTTGGCGGCACGGAATTTTCCTCGTCCGTAAAAGCGATCCTAGAGCCAGCCACAGGCTCTATACATCTGCCCGTTAGCGCGTAAATTTGATTTTTTATCTCGTTTTGATTTTGCGAGATCTCGAGGCGTTCGGCCAGCGCCATGGCGTATCTGGCGTTTACCGCTTCATACTCACTCTCGTCGCTAAGTCCTGCGCGGTAGTATTTTTCCAGCCTATTTAGCGCGTTTTTTAGGTAGTTTATCTCGCCCTCTTTTGCCAGCGCGAGCTCACCCAGCGACAAAAAGCCAAAATAAAGCTTAGTCGCGTTAAACGCAAGCAGGTTTTGATACTCCTCGTTTTTTAAAATTTCAGCCGCACTAAGGTGCGAAAGCGAACTTAGCAGAGCCTCGCGCTTGCCGCCGTCATAAACGGCAAGCTCCAAAATCGCCCTTGCCGTGGCGGCTCTTTGCGGGCGCAGGACGTTTATGTCGCCGCTTAAAAAGCTATATCCGCCCTCAACCATGAGACTTGGCATATACGCACTTTTTACTGCGTCCTTTTGCAGTTGCGCTTTTTGCGGTTCGTAGTTTGAAATTTGAGCTAAATTTGAGCTCTGCGCGGCTAAAATCAGCTCGTGCAAATTTCCTTCAAATTTAACCTCCGAGCCGCCTAAAAAAACGCAAAAACTCAAAAATATATAAATTTTTTTCATCTAAACCCTTCCCTATTAGCTCTGGGCGGCGCGGGCTAAATTTGAGCGGGTTTGCGCCGCCTGAAGTCTGGCGCCGTAGGTGAAATAAAATGAAAATTTAAGCGGCGCGCGGAGCATTTTTAAGATTATAGCGATAAAAAACCTAATGAAAGCTTTTAACG